>JACQRL010000380.1 GCA_016206485.1 Planctomycetota bacterium
AATCGTTAGTACAGTTCTTAAAGAAAACGACTTATCTAAAATTAATAGACAGGAAAAACCTGGAAAATGTCTCTGCTGTGCATTTTACATGTTTAATGGAAAAAGAATCTTCGCAATCAGTAAGAAAGGATATAAATAATTACGTACTACCGCTTGGTGTTGATTTTGATTCAATTCCTGATTTATCAGGAGTTAACAAAGAAAAATCGGATTTTAAACAAATCATTTTTATGTCGAGACTTGACCCTAAAAAAGGTCTTGATTTGCTTGTTGATTCAATTGCTATTCTCAAAAAAAAGCGGACTGACTTTAAATTGCTGATTGTCGGTAATGGTATTTCTTCATATGAAAATTCTATCAAAAATAGGGCAAAATATCTGGGAATAGATAAATATATTGAATGGAAGGGATTTTTAAATCTTGAAAGATGGGAACATTTAAAGAGATCTGACCTGTTTGTACTGCCGTCGTATTCAGAAAATTTTGGGATAGCTGTTGTTGAAGCGATGTCTGTCGGTTTGCCTGTAGTAATTTCTGACAAGGTTGGGATCTCGACTGAAATCAGAAGCTACAACGCTGGAGTTGTAGTAAAATGTGATCCGGCTGAGCTTGCTTTTGCAATCGATTCCTGTTTAGGCAGTCCCGCGTTAAGATCTGCTTTATCTGAGAGCGCACTCAAATTGGTACTAGAACACTTCGATTGGAAAAAAATAACCCCAAGACTCATAAATGCGTATAAAGCTGTCTTAAATAAATCTTCTTGATCTGGATTCCTGTAAAGCTATAAATCTATCTCAATGAAGATAGCTCTTATTGGGTCGAATGGGCAGCTTGGTTCAGATTTGTGCAGTGTGATTTCTGGTGGGGAGCTTTTCAAGTTAACACATAGAGATATCGAAGTTTGTGACTTTAATAATATAAAAGCTGTTTTGGGTCAAATTAAACCTGATGTTATAATAAATACTACTGCATATCATCGTGTTGATGATTGTGAAGACAATCCAGAACTTGCTTTTGAAGTTAATGCATTTGCTGTCAAAAATTTGGCTATAGTCGCAAATGGACTCTCTGCAAAGCTTGTTCATATTACAACAGACTATGTATTTGATGGATTGAAAAATGCTCAGTATATTGAAGAGGATCTCCCAAACCCTATGAGTGTTTATGGTCTTTCAAAATATGCAGGAGAAGTATTTCTCAGAAATTATTGTAATAATTGGATTTTGGTTAGAACCACAGGTTTATATGGTATTGCTGGATCTAGCGGAAAGGGCGGTAATTTTGTCGAAACTATGATAAAACTTGCCAAAGAAGATAAGAAAATACGTGTTGTTAATGATCAGATCATGAGCCCTACATTTACCCTCGATTTGGCAGCAAAGTTATATGAGGTGATCAAAAAAGATGCTCGGGGTATCTTCCACATAACGAATTCGGGTTACTGCAGCTGGTTTGAGTTCGCAGGTGAAATATTCAAACTAACAGGATTAAATTCCGATTTTGGTCCTACGACAACGAAAGAATTCGCCGCTAAAGCTCGTCGCCCTCAATTCTCTTCATTAGCTAATAAAGGGCTCGAATTATTAGATATTAAGCCTGTCAGAGATTGGAAAGATGCACTTAAAGACTATCTAAAACGAAAGGGACACATTTGAGTTGTCCTAGATATTGACATATTATCAACATTAGCTACAGTCTTACCTAGGGATGGGTTTGGTAGGGTTATTAATACTAGTATCATCAGAATTAACGTCTGAATACGATACAAACGCACAGCAGATATACATGGGTAATGTCAAGATGCTTCTAGACCAAGGCAAGATTATAAATGCAGTTAATCTCACTAAAGAGTTGATTGACAAGTTCCCAACAAGTGAAAATGTTGGCTTTTTCACTCATGTACTGGAGAAATACGGTTTGCGTATACCTCTGGAAACTCTCAATTTGCAGACCAAAAAACCTGCTGAAAAATTGATCAGAGTAAACAGCAAAGGTAGATACGAATTGACGGTTATTGAGGGAAACAAAACAGTAAACAAGGAAATAACGCACAAGAATTATGTCATGTACAAACTAAAAAATGGACAAAGAGTTTTAATAAACGAAAGAACACTAATATGTTTAGACGGGAAAAATACTGTTTACTTTTTCAACGGTATGACGATGACAACATTGAAAGATATAATGTTTACAGTAACAAAAGTATTCAGAAATCTTATCGAAATTTGGCTTGCTCCTGCAAAGGAAGAGGCAGCTAAGAGTTTGAATTTTACAATGGGAAAGGAAAAGTTTAAGCGCGAATTGAAAGTTGGACAAGTTGTAATCTTGACTTTGACAAGAGACAGTATTACTCAGAGAATGGGAGTTAATTTTGATCAGAAGAATTTTGCGATGCAGACTCCTAATCTTGACATGCTGGGGGTAGGCGGCGCAAAAGAGATATTTATTCTAGTCGGTCAAAAAGATCTATTTCTAAAATCAGTGGATTTTACAGATATCAAAGTCGCCAGCCCGACTAATCCTGATTAGTCGTTTTTAATCTTCCCATTTCCATATCCAGAAGGTGATCAACTAAAGTACGATACCAGAGGTTCCTGAGAAAATGAAGTATAAACCCTTTTTTACCCTCTAGGAATCCCAGTTTTAAAAAATAATCGTGGGCAAAATACAGCCACGGTCTGATATACAAAGGTAGACGATAATAAAGTGATTTTAAATAAAATATTCTTTTGGATGGCAGCCCGCAAAGATCTGATTTAAATGATCTTTTGCCCTGTCTCCAGCTGAGCTCCTCCTGAACAACTCCTTTTACATAATGGATGTGCTTGGCCATCCAGAAGTTCAGGTCATATTCTTTGAGATTATTTTCAATGACAGCTGCATTTATATATCCGAATCTTGGATTTTTGACATAAAATCGTTTGTCTACAACTTCTTCCGGATCTAGAAATACATCATTTTTTCTAAATAGAATGAGTCTGTATCTGGGTGTATGGGATCCATATCTCATTTGCTGTCCTAAGAATGAGTATATCCATTTGATGTGGATACCGTTGTAGTTATTAAAATAATTCTCTTTGAATTTTTCTTTTAATCTCCGTACCAGATTGTCTGTGATTTCAAAATCAGCATCGATAGCAAATAGCCAATCATACTTGAAATTAATATTTTTAATGCCCCACGTCCACTGTGATGAGAAATTATCAAATTTATTATGGTGTACTATGACATTACGGAATGATCTAGCGATTTCTAGAGTCTTGTCTGTGCTTCCCGAATCAATAATATGGATGTCATCGCTTATATGATGTATCGAATCAAGGCATTTTTTTATATTAGCTTCCTCATTGTAGGTTATTGCTAAAAAGCTTATTGGAATGAATTCTTTTTGCAGTTCATCCATATGTGGATTTTATGCTGCTCCTATACAGCGTCCATGTAAAATTTCTATATAAATTGCTTCAACGTTTGGAGAGTATACGATGCAGATATGATCTACCCTCAAGTATCGGATCAAGCGTTTCATTTGATTTGTAGTCAGGATAGGTCCAAGGTAATTCTGTATAGGTATTTTTTTCCTTGTTGTATATAAGCGTCACCTCGGCATAAACCCCATCTGCTAAGTAGATTCTGTGAGAAAAATTTTTAAAACTTGTGAGAACTACCTTCGGCAGATCAATATAACCGGGGTCAATATTTATGGTTCTTTTATTGTTTGTAGAATACCTATTTTCTTCTTCAAATGAGAGCAATTTGAATTTAATAATTGCATCTGGTGCGATAGGCTGTTTAAGAATGTATATTGTTTTTTCAAGGCTGTCTCCCATTTCTTTTTTGTAGTAGTCTGTATGCTTGCTTAGCACGAATGATTTTGATTGTACCAGTACTTCGCCAAATTTTGCGATCAAGTCTAATGGGAAATTACTGTATGTTATTGCAACGAACGGCAAAACCAAAGATGGAGATCTTGGGAAGGACATTGAAATTCGGTCCTATTTAGTAATTAATTAATTTATAACTACCTTTGTACCCTGTGGCAGTATTTCGTATAACTCTTCCACATCAGTATTTTCTAATCTTATGCAGCCACGCGAGCTTTTAGTTCCAATACTTGATGGACTGTTTGTGCCATGTATTCCAATTCCGCTGAATTTTTGATGGTTTAAACCGATCCAATGCGTACCTAGGATGTTTCTTGAATCACCATAAGGAATTACTTCTCCTTTATATTCAGAATTTTTTGGAGAGTACCATACAGGTTTTGCAGCTTTTGTGCCGACAACAAATTCCGTGCTTGGAGTTGAATCATTCTGTCCTATTCCGATTTTATATGTTTTTAGCGGAATATTATTGTAAATCAACATAAGCAGAAAATTGTCCTTGTATATAT
>JACQRL010000390.1 GCA_016206485.1 Planctomycetota bacterium
CCTTATGCCAATGGTGATGTTCATTTGGGTACAGGATTAAATAAAGTTTTGAAGGATATAGTAAACAGATTTAAGTCAATGAGAGGATTTTATTCTCCTTATAAGCCGGGGTGGGATTGCCATGGACTTCCAATTGAACGTAAGGCATTAGAAAATAGTCCGCCAAATGTCAAGGAGTCACCTCTTCTTCTAAGAGAAAAGTGTAAGGAATTTGCTCTAAAGTATATTGATATTCAGCGTAAACAATTCAGACGTTTAGGTGTGTTTGGGATTTGGGAGACTCCATATAGAACTCTTGATCCTGAATATGAATATGAAGTTTTGAGGGCATTTGTCGGTCTTGTCGAGAAGAATCTTGTTACGAGAGATCTAAAGCCTATACATTGGTGCATTTATGATTCTACAGCTTTGGCAGAGGCCGAGCTCGAATATAAGGAAAAAGAGAGTGATTCTATATTTGTGCGTTTTCCGTTGGAAGGACAATTTGCAAAACAGCTTTCAGGATTTGAGGATTTAGACCTGATAATCTGGACAACAACTCCCTGGACTCTTCCTGCAAATGTTGCTGTAGCAATACATCCCAGACACAAATACTCAGTAATTAAGTATTCAGTTAATGGTAGTGAAAAGATGGGTATTGTTATGTCAGATTTGACTGAACAATTGAAACATCAGTTAAATATCGTTGAAATAGTACGGCAGATAGAAGGAGATAAACTCGATAACATTATTTATAAACATCCTATTCTTGAAAAGAAAGGAATCACAGTACTAGCTGATTATGTAAGCAATAAAGAAGGAACAGGTCTTGTTCATACTGCTCCCGGACATGGATTAGAAGATTTTGCAAGTGCTATTAAGTATAAACTTGAAGTATTAAGTCCGGTTGATGATAAAGGATGCTACACAAGTGATATGGGGAGTTTATCTGGATTTAATGTTTTCAAAGCAAATTCTGTAATTGTGTCAGATCTAAAAGCCAGAGGACTACTAATAAGCAGTGGCAAAATCAGACATTCATACCCACATTGTTGGAGATGTAAGCAGCCGGTAATTTTCAGGGCAACTAAACAGTGGTTTGTAAATATTGATAAAGGGGATTACCGGCAACAACTGTTAGACAAAATAAGTGAAATTAAATGGTTTCCGAATTGGGGGAAAAACAGAATTGAGGGTATGGTTGTAGAAAGGCCTAACTGGTGTATCTCGCGCCAGCGTAAGTGGGGAATTCCAATTCCTGCTATGATTTGTTCCAAATGCGATGAAGCCTGCTTAAATCCTTCTAATATTATGAACTTTGCCAATATAGTCAGAGAAAAGGGGACAGATGCCTGGTATCAATTAAGTGATAAAGAGCTTTCAACTGATTTGAAATGTGAGACGTGCGGGTCTTCATCATTTGTGAAAGAAAACTCAACTTTTGATGTTTGGTTTGATTCTGCTTGCAGTCACAGAGCATGCAAATTTGATGATGAAAGTGTAATACCTCCGTATGAATTGTATTTGGAAGGTACAGATCAGCACAGAGGATGGTTTCAGGTGTCTTTGATTATTGGGGTATTAACAGGCAATAGCTCTCCGTTTAAGAATTGCCTGACGCACGGATTTTTTGTTGAACCGGAGACCGGGGAAAAAATCTCAAAATCAACATCTAAACCGGAGTTTTTACTCCCCGCTGATAAGTTTGCTGAGAAATTTGGCGCCGATGTACTTAGACTTTGGTTTAGTTCTATAAATTTTACGAACGATATTCCATTTTCTTCGAGTATTTTAGAGGAAAAACAAGACCTCTACAGAAAAATAAGAAACACATTTAGATTTATGCTTGGCAATATAAATGACCTCAAACAATCAGATCTTGTTGATTTAAATAATCTTTCCCCTTTAGATAAATGGTTGATGGATAAGCTTGCTACACTTATGAGCGAAATTACCGAACATTATGAAAATTATGAGTTTTATAAGGTGTTTCACAAGTCATACAATTTTTGCGATGTTGTATTGAGCTCTACTTATTTCCATATAGTAAAAGATATTCTTTACACACACCATCCGGCGTCATTTGAAAGAAGGTCGTGCCAGACAGCTTTGTACTACTGTTTGGATGTACTCTTAAAATGTTTTGCTCCTATACTGGTTCATACTTCTGAAGAAATTTGGAAACACTTTACTATCAGAGAACAGATTCAAAGTATACACCTTGCAAAGTGGCCTGGACATAAATTTCCTCTTTTGACAAGGGATGAAAGGAATAAATGGGATTTAATAATGTCGTTGAGAGATGAGATAAATAAAGCTATAGATGTTGAAAGAAAAAATGGTTTAATTGGGAGCTCATTAGAAGCCGTCTGTTGTATTTATTCCGGTGACGACAAAGTAAAAAAAGTTCTTAATGATTTCTCATCGTTACTGCAACTAGTATTTGTCCTATCGGATGTCAGTGTTTCTGAATCGAATAAAGGGTTTATTGAAACTCAATTGCCAAGTACTTTTATTAAACTGGACAAATCTCCTTTTAGTAAATGTAAAAGATGTTGGAAACTTGTTAAAAGTGTAGGAACTATTGAAAATGGTGTTTGTAAGTATTGTTATGATGTTTTAGTTGAGCTCAATGCGAAATCCGCTTAGACTGGCCTGCTTAGTGTCAGGATCTGGCAGAACATTAGAAAATTTAATTGCTGTAGGTAAAAAAGGAAGTTTGAAAGCCGTAGTGGATGTTGTCATTTCTTCACATGACAATGTTAGAGCTGTCAATATCGCCTGCAACGCAAAAATTGATGTTTTTGTTGTTAATTACAAAAATTATAAGACTGAATCTGAATTTAGTAACGCAATCACAGACATTATCGATAAACGTAGTATCGATTTGATCGTAATGGCAGGTTTCATCAGGAGATATTTATTTCCTGATAAATATGAAATGAAAATAATTAATATACATCCATCTCTAATTCCTAAATATTCAGGGAAAGGTTTTTATGGGTCTACAGTCCATAAGGCTGTCATTGATAATAAGGAAAAGCAAAGTGGCTGTACTGTGCACTATGCTTCACATAATTACGATGATGGCCCTATAATTCTTCAAAAAAAGTTGGAAGTTAGTGAAAAAGATACTGTTGATACATTGGCTGCAAGAGTCTTTAAGCTAGAATGCGAAGCTCTTCCAGAGGCGATTAATCTTGTATGGGAACAAAAATTAAAGAAAGATACATAATAATTTTGTCGCGTGATAATACACTTTATGCGACCAGGAGACTCTATGAAGAGTTTTGCAAAAAAGGATATTCAGTTCTCGTTATTAACCCCTCCGAACTAGTGTGTAGGTCTGCAAAGGCATCCTTAGGGATATACTACCGTGGAAATCTTCTTCACAATAGAGCGGTTGTAATCCCAAGAATTAGCCAGATGAATCTTGATTATATTTTATCTGTTGTTAGGCAGTTCGAATTATGTGGATTTAAGGTATTGAATCCCTCATTCTCAATATACAAGGCAAGAGATAAGTATGCATGTTTAATGGAGCTTGCTTCAAAGCGATTGGAGGTTGTTCCTACTCTTTTGATAAAATCTTCAAACAATTACAAATTAGTTAAAACTCTTCTCGGGGATCTTCCTGTTGTTGTAAAAACTACCAGATCTATGGGAGGGTTTGGGACCATTTTGGTTGAAAATGAGATATCTTTGAGGTCATCTATGCAAATCATATGGAATAGTTGGCAAGACACTATTGTTCAAAAGTTTATGATTAATGCGCAACCGACTGATTACAGAATAATCGTGCTCGATTCAAAAGTGATTGGTTCAGCAAAAAGAACCGGATCAGATGATTTCAGAACAAATCTTCATCAAGGTGGCTCATTCCACTCAGTAATACTGAATAAAAGTGTGTACAAAATAGCTATTGATGCAGTTAAAATAGTCGGTTTGAAACTTGGTGCAGTTGATTTGATCGAGTACGAAGGGAAGTTTTACATTCTGGAAGTAAACTCATCGCCCGGTTTTGAAGGGATGGAAGGAGCACTTGGACGAAATATAGTTATGAGGATAGTTAATTACTGCGCTAAACTTATCAAATGACAAAAAATATATTCAAGTTCGGAGATATTTCCATTGAACCTGGAAGGGTAAAGAAAATCAAGCTGAAAGTCACAGAAATTTATATGTCAACAGCGATTCATATCCCTATAATTGTGGTAAATGGTGTAGCAAGGGGTCCTGTTGTCACGGTCATGTCATGTATTCATGGTGATGAACTAAATGGAATCGAGATAATAAGACAAATTAAAACTCAAATCGACCCGAGACAGTTAGAAGGTACACTTATACTTGTACTTATTGCTAATCCTATGAGCTTTATCCTTCAGCAGCGAGATCTCCCGGACGGTAAAGATCTGAACAGAGCTTTTCCAGGTAGTCCTAAGGGAAGTTTGAGTTCGATTTTGGCACATAAAATTTATCAAAATTTCGTAGTTCCTGCGGATTATATACTCGATCTTCATACAGCAGGGCATGGCAGACTCAATGTTCCATACACAAGAGTCAATTTACGAAATAAAAAATCACGTTCACTTGCTTTCTTGTTCGGTCCTGAATTCATCTTTGATTCAGTCCCTTCATCTGGGATGCTGAGAAGATCTGCGGAAAAAATCGGAAAAGGAGTTCTTACTTTTGAAGCTGGAGAGCCAATGAAGTTGCATCCTGATGCCATTAGCTATGGATTAAAAAAAATTAAAAATGTTATTACAGGATTGAATATGTATAAATTTCAACGTCATTCACCCGCATTCCAGTTTATTATGGGTGAACATAAATGGTTGAAGGCAAAAAAGGGGGGAATATTGGTTATCGAGAAAAAACCTGGAGAAGTAGTAAAAAAGGGTGAAGTAATAGGATTCACCGAAAACTTATTCCAAGAAAAAACGACCGATATCAGGGCTTCATATGATGGAATAATTATAGGGATTACAACTAAACCGCATGCTTTGGCAGGTGAAGGTGTATGTCACCTTTTTGGACTTGACGAACATAAAAAAAGAAGTATTCAAAGATTTTTAGTGAATAATATCGTGAGGCTGTAATGGACCAAGAAAGTATAGAAATTGTTCAGAAGATTCTGCTTTCTGCGCTATTTGGCGGGATTATTGGGTTTGAAAGAGAACTTCATGGTCAGGCTGCTGGTCTAAGAACTCACATGGTTGTTGCCTGCGCTTCCTGTTTGATAATGCTGCTTTCAATCAAAATAGTTTCACTTTATCCTTCCAGTTCTGTTGATCCAAGTCGAATAGCTTCCCAGGCAGTCACAGGTATAGGTTTTCTCGGCGGAGCGGCTGTAATTAAATTCGGTTTGACCATAAGAGGACTTACAACTGCCGCCTGTATATGGGCAGCTTGTGCTGTGGGTTTAGCAACGGGAATGAGCTATTATTTCGGCGCTATAGCGTGTACTCTTTGCATCCTTATAATAATTTCGCTGATTGATAAGATTGAAATGGTTGTTTTGCATAAGAGAGAATACAGAATGATTACAATTACCTCAACGAACAATTATGGACTCATAGAAGACATAAAAATGTTTTTGAAGCAGATGAATGTTACCGTCGCAAAAATAGATGTGAAAAGCAATATTCAAAACAATAAATTGATGTTTAGTTGTACTTGCTCTTGTCCAAAGAGCGTTGACTTTAAACGCCTTCTTTCAGGTTTACAGGAAATTAAAGGTGTAGAAGAATTCGAGATAACTTAAGCAAAACTTGTTGCAGATTCCTTTTCAAATTGAATGCAAGAATGATTTATATTATATTTATCCTTAAGAAGTTTGTTTATCTGTTTGGTTAAATCATCTGCTTTTGCTATTGTAATTGCCCCGTCAATTACTATGTGGCAGGTAAGTGCATACAAGTCATCAGTGATGGTCCATATATGGAAATCATGTATTTTTTTCACGAAATCCAATTGTTGTAAAGATTGTTGGATTTCAGATACGTTCAGGTGTTTTGGCGCGATTTCCAAAAGTATAATTGCTGACTCTTTGAAAAGGCTGACACCCCAATATATCAAAAATACGGAAATTACTGACGCGATTACTGGGTCAATCCAAGATATTCCAACAAAGTAAGATATTAAGGCAGCGAATATTACTCCTATTGAAGTCAGTCCATCTGATAACATGTGAATATAAATGCTTTTAATGTTTGTGTTGTGTTTGGAAGAAGCGTAAGCAATTATAGCACAAATAATATTTCCAATAAGTCCTACACATCCGATTATTAGAGTTGAGGAGAAATCAAAATTAGATTTATTCAGAAATCGCAATACTGATTCATAAACTACGTAACCGATCAATGGGAAGAGAATAATAGCATTTATGAATGCGACTAATATTTCAAGACGCCAGTATTTGAACGTCGCCTCGAATGTTGGCTCTTTTTTGATTGCATAGGTTGTGGCTATAAAACTTCCAATCATGGCTATAAGATGAGTGAACATGTGCAGCGCATCTGATAGTAAGGTGATACTGTGAGATAAGATGATATAAACAAGTATTTGAGCGGTCATTACAACAAACTGGATGAACATGATCGATAAAATAAGTCTTGCGGATCTATATCTTGAAACTATTTGTCCTTTATCATCCCTTGCAATGGGTTCGTGAAGATGAATAGTCATTTAAAACTTTTGTGCTATCTGGTAATTATTTTTGGTTTGACAAAAAGCTTGGTATTTGAGTGGTCTATTAATTTTGCAGTTACAGAGATAGCGATCTCTTCAACGTTGGAGGTTGGAATATTAACTCCCATTGGACAGTCAACAAGCTCAAAATTGTCTGTACGATCTTGTTGAAATTTCGAACTGAAATCTTTTTTTTTGCTTTTACTTCCAATTAATCCTATATATCCATCAAAGCGTTTTTTTAGTAAGAATTGTATAGCCTCATAATCCAAACTTTGAGCATGTGTCGCTACAACTGTATGGGTAAAGCTGTTTAAGTTAATTTCATCGTAATTTCTTAACAGTTCACAAGCCTTTGGAAATCTAACTTTGGAGGCGAATTTATCGCGTGTGTCGAATACGGAGTAAAAATATTCAATCTTGTCTAAAAATTCAGCTATTTGATAATTTATATTGCCACCACCGCACAATAGCACTTTTGGAAGTGGCTGTATATTAAGAAGAAACATATCAGGATTTTGTGTAACAAGATTGCATTTAGAATTAAAACATTCTGTAATAGATGTTTTAAGAGTGTTTGGGATGTCATCACTTTCTATGCAGCCTGATATATAATTTCCATGGTCGACGCATAAAATTTTACCATTATTTTTTTCTTTCAGCACGCATAAAAGAAAGTTTTGACGTTGTTTAATAAGTTGCACGATCCTTTCTGCAGCAAGAAAATGTTGGCTGAATAAAGGAATCGCCCAAATTTGCACCTCTCCACCGCAAATAAGGTCCACACCAGAGTCCTTTTTATAACTCAATTGAAACTTTTTTTCCCAGGTCATATTATTTTGGATGCATTTCAGACCAGCGATCCTGGTTTCTTCTTCCACATCTGATCCTCCTACTGTACCAATGATATCTCCATTTTTCTTTACTAACATGATAGAACCTGGAGATATAGGAACCGAGCCTTTTGTATTTGTGACTATTGCAAATGCAAAAGGAACATGATTAACAATCAGGTTTTGAGCAGATTCGAATATCTTTAGTATCAAAGGCGAAGGTCTTTTATATTATTCTTGATTATTTCAGCGGACTTATGTAGTGCAGACAATTCATCATTATTCAGGGCGACTTCAACAATTTTTTCAATTCCATTGGATCCCAGCTTTACCGGAACGCCTATTACGACATCATTTAACTTATATTCACCATTGAGAAACACTGAGCAAGGTAAAATTCTTTTTTCATCTTTTAATATAGAGTGTACCATAACGGATACCGAGCTTCCAGGAGCGTAAAAGGCGCTTCCTTTTTTTAGATACGCTACTATTTCTGCACCAGCGTCTCTTGTTTTTTGACAAATCCAATCTACGTCTTCTTTCCCCAAAAGATTTGTTATCGGGATTCCAGATACAGTTGTGAAGCGTGGTATTGCTACCATGCTGTCTCCATGGCTTCCCAATACCATTGCACGCACATCTTTAACGGAAGTGTTAAGCTTTTCAGCAACAAAATGTGCCATCCTGCTTGAATCTAATACTCCAGCCATTCCGATAACTCTGTTTTTTGGAAATCCACTGATTTTCAATGCAAGATATGTCATAACGTCAAGAGGATTAGTAACCATAATGATTATTGGCTGTGGATTGAATGTTTTAACAGTTGTGACAACATTTCTGATAATGTCAGCATTTTTGTTCAGTAAATCTTCACGTGTCATTCCAGGTTGCCTTGGAAACCCTGCCGTTATTACGATAATCTCGCTACCATTTAGGTCTTTTAGATTATTTGTACCAAAACAGGAACAATCAAGATAGTCGGCATTTCTAGCTTCTCTGAGATCAAGAGACTTCCCTTCAGGGAGTCCTTCAACAACATCGAATACTCTGACGTCACAAAGATCGGTGTTAACGATGCTTTGGGCTACTGTAGCACCTACATTACCAGCTCCAACAACACCTACGAGCTTCCTTGACATAAATTACCAAAACAGTAACTCTATTGCCATATTAAGCAAGCAAAACTAGTATTTTTGTCGTGGTTTATTTGTTCTTAGTTGAGAGTTAAATTTTAAATTATAAATTTTAA
>JACQRL010000388.1 GCA_016206485.1 Planctomycetota bacterium
AAAATTGATTTTCTGTCAATCGATGTTGAGGGTACAGAGCTTGACGTATTAAGGGGTTTAAATCTGGGAAAATACAGGCCAAGACTGATCCTACTAGAAGATAGGTTGGTCTATCTAAACAAACACCGGTGGTTAAAAAGCAAAGGCTATAAGCTGGTTAAGAGGACAGGTTTTAACAATTGGTACATTCCAAAGAATGAACATTTTGGACTATCAAGTAGGAAAGAAAAATTTGGGATTTTCAAGAAGCTTTATCTTGGTTTGCTAATCAGAAAAATTAAAGAATCTCTTAAGATGAAGAACTTGAAGCCATTAAAAGAGATCTAACGTTTCGGTCCAGCAGACGCGATTGACTGCGCGCCGCTGAACTTGGCCCGTTAGGTATCGGGTGCTAATGACGGAGAGAATGAGAACCATGAATGCATCTGAAATCCTCAAGGGAACCAAGCAATACGTTAGCACTTACATGGGCAGCTATATACTTCCCATTATCGTTGTAGTTGCTGACCCAACAAAGATAAAGATGGGGATATCTATTCAACGTAACTATCCACTATAGAAAGGAGTTAGGGAATACCCTTTGGTCGCTTTCGGAGCGATGCCGTGTGCCTTGTTTCAGATCCCGAAGAATTACACGGATACAAATGGAGTGTTCAGACACACGAAGCGGTATTCGAGGCTGATGCGGTAACTGATGAACATCTAATGGTCTGTAGTTACCATAGCGTTCCAATTAAACTCTCAAACCAGTATAGGTAATGTGCTTCAAAACCTGCATTCAGTGGCATATGTGGATAGAACATCTTATATAGTTATAGATTTGTAACGAAACATAGGTTGTGACTTAGCCACATCAACTTGTTGGATTCTTTTCTCCGATGCTGACGAAAGAGTGATGGAGGAGATTAGAAAAGAGATGAATGTATAGAAATAGAGGGAACGACTGTCATGAGAATATCTGCACCATCGCAAGGAGGTGTTTGAACCCTGACTCGGATTCTGGTGCTTGCTATTCGGGCGATTGGTGATATGGTACTGGTCACGCCTGCCATCAGGGCACTTTCCGAGGCGTACCATGGGTCTTCTGTGTCAGTGGTAACTGAGGCGTTTGCCAAGGATGTCTTTGAGGCAAACCCTATGATTTCGGATATCATTACGATTGACCGGTGGAAACAAAGAGGATTATCCTGGCCCAGAAAGCTGGCGATGGATATCGGTTGGCTAAAAAAAATCCGCAGTGGTATGTATGATATCGTAGTTGACCTATTTTGTGGTCCACGGTCAGCACAGATTGCCCTTTTTTCTGGAGCACCTGTCCGTGTTGCCGAGGCAGTGAGAGGGCGGAGTTTCTTCTATACACAGACAGTGAAAGTTGATCATGTGGGAAAGCACATAGTGGAACAGAAGATGCAGATTGTAAAGGCACTGACAGGAGAAGTTCCAATCCCACCGACTGAGATTTTTTTGCACCAAGAAGAAAAGGAAAAAGCACTGAGACGTCTGCATCAAGAGACAGGAGGTTCCGAAGGACCATTTGTGGGATTCTTCCCTGGGGCAGGTTGGGGCCACAAGCAGTGGCCTCATGATAGATTCGGAAAGTTGGGCGATATGCTTACCTCTCGTGGTTACAAGGTAGTTATACTGGGCGGTCCACGGGATACTGAAGCCTGCCAACGAATGGCTGAGAATATGATGTCTGGATATGTATTAATCTCTGGAATTTCCAGATTGCGAGAGACGATATCTCTTATATCACAGATGGCACTTTTCATATCAAATGATACTGGCCCCATGCATATTTCAGCATCACTAGGAAGACCCACTCTCGGACTGTTTGGACCTAGCGACGTAAGTAAATACCGTCCTTGGGGTGAGAATGCCCATGTGATTTCAGTAAAGATTCCATGTAGTCCTTGTCCCCAGATGAAGAATACGTGTCATCTTCATGGTTTTATTCCCGGGGAATGCATGAAACGTATATCTGTGTACGAGGTATATAAAAAGGTGGTTGAGATACTTGGGGAAAACAGTTAGCATAGGTACAAGGTAGATGCGATGAATGTAAGTGGTTTCACGTTCGTGCGTAATGCAATTAAGTATGATTTCCAGGTAGTTGAGTCCATACGGTCGATCCTTCCTATAGTTGACGAATTCATCGTTAACGTTGGTAACTCGGAGGATAATACCCTCAGCCTAATCCATGCGATTGACGATAAGAAAATCCGGATTATTGAAAACACTTGGGACGATTTGAAGCGTAAGAATGGAGATATATTCCGAAAGCAAACGAACCTCATTTTTGATGCATGCAGTGGAGATTGGGCATTCTACCTTCAGGCAGACGAAGTCCTGCACGAGGAGGAACTTCCGCGCATCCAGATGCTGATGGAGGAAAATCTGGACAGGCCGAAAGTTCTGGTCCTCATTTTCAGATACTTTCACTTTTATGGGGACTATCAGACGCTCAACCCTTGGTCCTATCGTAAGGAAATCCGCGTAATCAGGAACAATGGTAAAGTTCTCTCAATTAGCGATGCGGTTGGGTTTTACTGCATTGATGATCCAGTGGTCAAAAATCTCAAAGATGGCTCGCCAGAACGGTTCGTCAAAACAGGTTGTCACATTTATCACTACGGGTGGGTCAAGAATCCGAGAACGATGTTAGAGAAAAAGATTTTCCAAATGTCCAAGTACCTTGGGATGGCTGAGGAGTATATTCGGTTATTGATAGGGCAGGGTAGGGAGGTGTTTGAATCTCGGGGGCTTAAAAAATCTTGGGATACAGTGATGGGGATTTTGAAGGATGAGTGGTCGTTCTATGGATACGACTTCATGAAGGACTTTCGGGGAACACATCCCAAGGTGATGCAAGAACGGATTCATAAATTCATTCCTTTCTTCTCACGCAAACTGACACGGTGGGTTAATCCCAGGTTTTATTCTTATATCCTGCGACACGGATTCAAAGGGTAACAAAGAAACATATACTTCGCAGAATACCTGTGAAGAATATGTGGGTGCACGTGAGATATCACAGTTAGCAAAGAGAGAGAATAATTCTAATGCGGGTTATTTACGTCCATAGACAAGAGGGAAATACAATTGTAGGTGGATGGCGAGCACTTTTGCACATGGTGAAACAAGTTCAAACCTTGGGTATTACTGCAGAACTTCTTTTCACCTGTGATATCCAGAGAATGAATGAATTATCAGGTTTTCAGTTTAAACATCTCAAACTTCCACCCGTTCGTAAGGGCAAATCTCTTCCTTTTTTCCCATTGGCATTAGCCCGTCTTGTAAACTACTTGCGGAGTAGATGTCCGGATATTGTCCATCTCAACCAACTTGATGATGCAATTTTCTTTATTCTTGCATGTAGAATGGCAGGAGGAATTCCGGTTGTCGGCCATATTCGGAACCTTCTCCCCCCTAAAAAATTCAAGAAACTATGGGCACACCGACTTGACCGTTTAATTTGCGTTTCTAATGCTGTGTGTAAACAAGCGATACAAGGAGGTGTCTTGCCAGAGAAAACCTTGGTAGTGTATGACCCGCCAGATTCACGATGGAAAGAGTGGCCATTGGAAGAAGAACGTGCGGAATGGCAGATAAAACTTGGCATACCCAAGGGAGTTCCTATAATTGGCACGGTTGGAAATATTTCTCCAATCAAGGGGACAGATATTCTCATACGCTCTTTGCCTTTTGTAGTTTTTAGATACCCAGAGGTTCGCTGTATAATTGTAGGAGGAGACGACCATGGATTAAAGAAAGAATTAGTAATACTTGCTGAAAGGGTTGGAGTTTCATGTAACGTCATTTTCACAGGCATACTTCCAGACCCACGAGCGGTGGTTTCCCTAATGGACATTTTTGTTCTTCCCTCAAGAGAAGAAGGGTATGGACTTGTCCTCCTGGAAGCGATGTCGTATGGGAAGCCAGTTATAGCATCCCGAGTTGGTGGCGTGCCCGAGATTATTAATGAAAACGAAACTGGTGTGCTTGTTAGGCCCGATGATACTCAGGAATTGGCAGAAGCAATAAATTTGATACTTGGAACCCCAAAGTTACGTGAACACATGGGAAAAAAAGGGAGGATTAAGATGCACAAGAACCTTGAAGAATTTCCCTGGATGAAGATATATCAGACCTATACGGACCTATTACAAGAACAAGTGGTGTGATGTTACCGAGAACATTTTTAATCATGTCGCTTCACTATATTGACATCCTTCCCATTTCTGAAGTTTCACTTCATTTTTGACTTAATCTCCGATAGAAACTGTCTTTTCTGCAGGTTATTTCTCATGGGAACAGTTTTTAAAGATAATGGAGGAATGCCGCAAAAGTCCTTGACTTTTATATTATATTGACAAATATTACTTTTTGATGGTAAAATATATCAGTCAATTAGAAAGAGAGGCGATATTGAATATGTTGAAAAAAGGTGTTCTAACCATAAACTTGGATGATGTTCAATGAAAGTCAGTGGTTTTACTTTTGTGCGTAACGCCCTAAAATACGACTTCCCTGTAACAGAATCAATTCGGTCAATCCTCCCAATTGTTGATGAATTCATTGTCAACGTGGGCAAATCAGAGGATGATACTGTAGGTCTTATACAGTCTATTGCTGATTCAAAAATCCGAATCATTGAGAATTCCTGGAATGAGACAATTCACAAAGGTGGTTTGGTCTACAGCGAACAGACAAACCTTGCACTTGCTGAATGTAAGGGAGATTGGGCATTTTACCTTCAGGCAGACGAAGTCGTGCACGAAGAGGAACTTCCGCGTATCCAGGTGCTGATGGAAGAAAATTTGGATAGAGCGAAAGTTCTAGGACTCCTTTTCAGATACTTTCACTTTTATGGGGACTATAAGACGCTCAATCCTTGGTTTTATCGGAAGGAAATTCGCGTAATCAGGAACAATGGTAAGGTTCGCTCGATTGGTGACGCGGTTGGGTTCTACTGCACTGATGATCCAGTGGTCAAAAATCTCAAAGATGACTCGCCAGAACGGTTTGTCAGGACAGGTTGTCACATTTATCACTACGGGTGGGTCAAAAATCCGAAGACGATGCTGGAAAAGAAGATTCACCATTTCTCCCACTACTTGGAGATGACCGAAGAGGAACTACGGGGTCTGATGGGAAAGGGGAGAAAGGTGTTTGAAAAGTGGGGCTATTTGAAGTCCTGGGATACTATCTTAGGAATCCTCAAGGAGGAATGGCAGTTTGACGGATATGACTTCATGAAAGATTTCAGAGGGTCGCACCCGAAGGTAATGGGGGAGAGAATAAAATCCTTCATACCACTCATGTATCGGACGAGAAGTCGGTGGTTGAACCCCCGTTTCTATACTTATGTCTTAAAACATGGATTTAAGAGTTAGCATTGTAAATAGTAATTTATACAATCGGAGGAATGGTCTAATGCATACTTCTCCCCCACGTAATCCATATCCTAAGCAACTTATTTTAGATATACATTCTTATTGTAATGCAAAATGCGCTATTTGCCCTTATCCTGCACTGAAAACAAAAAATCCTATGGGAATCATGGATGAAATCCTTTTTAAAAAGATAATTGATGACTTTAGTAGTTTGTCAAAAAGGAATAATTTTAGAGGCCATGTGCTTTTCTGTAATATGGGGGAACCGTTCTGTTATCCGGAAATAGCCGTGAATAGATTGCAATATGTATTGCGCTCAGAACTTCAAATTAATATTCAAACTAATGCTGCGCTTTTATTGCCTGAAGTAGTCGAAGCGTTAAAAGAATCAAAGTTTAATGGGACAATTCTTATTAGTTGTCATGGGATTTCGCCTAATACGTATAAACAAGTAATGGGTTTGGATATTTCTAAAACACTCCGCAATATAGATTATCTGTCTCAGAATTATCCCAAAGAGAAAATAGGCATTCAGAGTATTCCCTATCATTGGCCAAGAGGCGAGGCGTGTTCGTTCTTATTTTCGTCAGAAAGGGATACATGTTAGAATGCCTTTACCTAACAATAGGGCAGGATTATTGCCTGAAATAGATATCAACAACAAAATAACATTGGTCGGTTGTAAAGCAAGCAGACCATTAAGTGAAATGGTTATATGTTTTAACGGAGATGTAATTCTTTGTTGTAATGATATGGGCCAAGAAGAGATCGTCGGAAATTTGAAATATTTCACAATAGAAGAAGTTTGGAACGGAGATATG
Source organism: Planctomycetota bacterium (assembly GCA_016206485.1). GTDB lineage: Bacteria > Planctomycetota > MHYJ01 > JACQRL01 > SBBU01 > JACQRL01. Next base: position 6,218 of record JACQRL010000388.1, read on the forward strand.
ATGTTTAAAAAAATAAGGCAAATATATTATGGAGAACAATCTCCTGACAATTTTATTTGCAAAAAATGTGAGTTTGGAATTACATCAACCTCTTTTATAAAGCGAGCAATTAGAAATATGGTATATGAAAGTAAAAAATTCCTTTTAACACGTTTATGGTAATAAATAATCTGGATGAAGATATATCAGACCGATACGGATCTATTACAAGAACAAGTGGTGTGATGTTGCCGAGAACGTTTTTAATCGTCTCACTTCGCTATATTGGGGATGTTCTCCTTTCGACTCCTCTTTCCCGTTCTATTAAGGTGGCATGTCCAGAAGCAGTCATTGACTACTTGGTATTTGAAGGGGCGGAAACGATTCTTGCCGGAAATCCCGATATTAGGAGTATATTGACTATCAAGCCTGATAGCCGCAATAAGCGTGACTTCCTATTCCGTTTTCGGCAATACGATATTGCAATTGGGGTCAATGCTTCCGACCGAACGACATTCCAGTTAATCGCTAAAGGAAAAAAAACTATTGGTTTTGCAAATCCTCGGTGCAAGGAATGGTGGAAAAAGTTGGTTTTAAGCCATTATTCAATCTACGATCCAAATAGACATGTTGTGGAACTTCTTCTCAGTCAGCTTCGTTACATTGGTATCCCTCCCATTTCTGAAGTTTCGCTTTATTATCAGAAAGAAGACCTTGATGCAGCAAGAGAGGCTGCTGGTCAGGGTGATTTCATTCTTCTTCATCCCTACACACGCTGGGAGTATAAAAAATGGCCTTCACGTAACTGGGCAGACCTGTCCCGTCGGATTAAAGAAGAGATGAAGATTAGGACGATGTTTACCATGGCACCAGGCGCCTTCGAGCGAAGAATCCAAGAGGAGATACAGAGGGAGGGAATTAGTAAAGATCATTTTATCAACCGAATATTGTCCTTACCGCAGATGGCGGCGCTTCTTTCGATGACAATGATCTACATTGGTGTGGATACGGTTGTAACGCATATGGCAGCTGCACTTGGACGTCCGATAATGGCAATTTTTGGTCCCACGCCGCCTTGGCGCTGGGGGCCATGGCCAAATGGACATCCAGTTATTACCCCGTATGAACACAAGAGAGGGGTTCAGCGTAAAGGGAATATAATTATTATGCAGAAGGACTGGAAATGTGTTGCTTGTGACCGCATGGGATGCGAGCACACGCGGGATTCAAAAAGCCAGTGTTTGGTAGATCTTTCTGTGGGCGAGGTTTATACTGAACTCAGACGGTTAATGAATTCAATGGTGATGTAATGCTTACCAATAGTTAAGGATTTTTGATACGATAAAATCAATTCATGAAAGGACTGGGATGTATCAGGAGGTTATATGAACAATGGTAAATTAGTATCCGTTATTGGAATCTATATTTTGTCAATGGCCTTTTTATGTAATACATGTGTGAATGGGGTGGAGTTGGGGACAGAGCCTACAGATACTACGGGTGAGATTGGGAGTGTGGGCTTGAAGGCAGGGGTAGAATATTTAGACGGGCGGCAGTTAGAATTTACTAAAGGACCAGAAATAGATAGAAGGTTAGTCCGATTACCATATATAGGATTTGAGATAGGGCTTGGAGAGAGGGCGGACATTCAGGCTGATTTTGATGTTATATATTTAGACGAGGAAGGGAGAGAGAGTAAATATGGCGTCGGTGACTTAAGATTATGGAATAAGATAAAGTTTATAAATGAAGGTGAAAAT
>JACQRL010000389.1 GCA_016206485.1 Planctomycetota bacterium
GATCGCAACAACTCTTTTGGAGAGAATCGATCATTATTATTCCTGTATTAGTGATAATATTTTTGAAATCTATGAGAAATGGAGATCGAACAATTACGCAATAGGAAAACACGTCGAACTTAAATTACTTCAGAAGTCAGTTATTTCAGGTATGCTTGTTGACACTGACCCTGTTGATGGAGTATTGATTAAATCAACAAATGGCACACTTATCAGATATAGATTTGAAAATATACAGCACATCCAGATCACAAAAAGTCCAGATTAAAAAATTTACTTAATATTTAAAATACTTCTTGCGATTACCAAGTGTTGAACTTCAGATGTTCCTTCGTAAATTTCTGTAATTTTCGCATCTCTGAAGTACCTCTCTACAGAAAAATCCTTCAAATAACCCGCACCTCCGTGAATTTGTACTGCTTCTGTGCAGTGTTTATTAACAATTGATGATGCAAAGAGTTTCGCCATTGATGCCTCTTTAGTGTGAGCAACCCCCATATCTTTAAGTTTAGCAGCTCTGATTCCCATAAGAAATGCTGCCTCAATTTCTGTTGCCATATCAGCAACCTTCCATTTTATTGCTTGATGATCTGCAATAGGTTTCCCGAACTGTGTTCTTTGCAAGGAATATTTAACAGATTCGTCTAAGCAGGCGAGAGCTATCCCGATAGCCTGTGCAGCAATTCCGATTCTTCCTCCATCCAGTGTATTCATCGCAATTTTAAATCCCTCATTTTCGACTCCAAGCAGGTTTTCGGAGGGAACTTCGCAACTATCCAGAAATATTTGCGTTGTACTTGATCCTTTTATTCCCAGTTTTTTCTCATTTTTCCCGACAGATAATCCTTTATATGATTTTTCAACAATAAATGCGCTGATACCCTTCGGACCAAGTGACTGATCAGGAATAGTCCTTGCAAATATGATAAAAATGTCGGCGTAATTCCCGTTTGTAATGAAGTTTTTAGATCCATTCAAAATATACACACCATTTTTTTTCTCAGCTGCAGTTTTTAAGCTGCCTGCATCTGACCCTGAAGTCGGTTCGCTAAGACAGTATGCCCCGATTTCATCTCCAGTTGCGAGTATTTTTAAATATTTGTCTTTTTGAAATTGGCTGCCGAATTTGTTTATTGGTCCCTGAACGAGCGAGTTGTGTACAGACATTGTTACTCCTGTCGCTGCGCATGCCCTATTTATTGCAACCTGAATCAAAAATAGTGAAACGTTATTTAAACCGCTGCCGCCGTATTGCTCAGGGGTCGTTACTCCCATGAATCCGACTTCTTTCAATTTATTAAAAACTTCTTTTGGTATTTTTTCATTCTTATCGATTGAGGATGCGAGAGGATGGATTTCTTTTTCAGCAAATTCAGATGCCATTTTATATACATCAAATTCATCCTGAGAAATGAATAACTCGATTTTTGGGTGATACATGTTACTCAGGCAAGTTCGATAGCGAATGCGACAGCATTGCCGCCGCCTAAACAAAGCGTTGCGTAACCTCGTTTTAGATTTCTTTGTTTAAGTGCATAGATGAGTGTCACAATGATTCGCGCTCCTGAACAACCTATCGGGTGTCCCAAGGCCACGGCGCCTCCGTTCACGTTAACTTTTTCCGCATCCAGTCTCATTTCTTTAATAAGCGCAACAGTAGAACCTGCAAACGCTTCATTGATTTCAATCAAGTCAAACGATCTTATATCGATGCCGTAATTTTCTTTCATTTTTTTTGCTGCATCTACAGGCGCCATCATAACCCACCTTGGATCAACTCCCGCACTGGTATAAGCTAGTACTTTTGCTAACGGTCGTTTCCCGGTTTTGCTTATATAGCTTGAAGAAGCAAAGCATAAAGAAGCTGCTCCGTCATTAATTGACGATGAATTACCCGCGGTTACGCATCCCTCTTTAGTAAAAGCTGGTTTCAATCTAGACAGTTCGTCGATGCTGGTATTTTCTCTCGGGCTCTCATCATTTTCTACAGCCTGGATCTTCCCTTTACTATCTTTAATTTCAATGATGGCAATTTCATTTTTAAAACTGCCCTCTTTTATTGCTTTGACAGCTTTTTGATGGCTTTTGAGCGCGAATTGGTCCATATCATTCCTGCTTACACTATATTTTTCAGCTGCAAACTCGCACGTCTGTCCCATATGTATGTCATTGTATTTATCCCAAAGTCCGTCGGCGATAATATGGTCGATCAATTGTGTATTACCAAGTTTTATACCTGATCTTGCACCTTTAAGCAAGAAAGGAGCGTTCGACATACTCTCCATACCACCTGCTATAACAACGTTTGCTTCTCCTAGTTTTATTGCCTGATTTGCAAAGATACAGGCTTTCATACCTGAACCGCAAACTTTATTTATTGTGACAGCAGGTACACTTGAAGGAATCCCTGAAAATATAGCTACCTGTCTTGCAGGATTTTGTCCGAGACCTGCAGGTAGAACACACCCAAAAATCACCTCATCAATATTACTGAGATCAACTCCAGATCTCTTGATTGTCTCTTTTACTGTCGTGACGCCGAGTTCGACAGCAGTCATTTTACTCAAAGAGCCTAGAAATCTGCCAATCGGGGTTCTACTGGCAGACAATATATATACGTCGTTCATGTAAATTTCTATTCTAGTAAAAAGTTCGGGAATTCCATCAATTGTATTCTTGAATATATGCGATATGCAAATGTATAATATTCAAGACATGTCATTGAACGTAGTTGTTTACACCAAAGATCTGAACATGGTTAAGGATGTTCTTAACCTTCTTGCATGCGAAGGAACTCAGGCTCATTTGTTTACTACACTTGATCAGTGTGAAAATTTCCTCGGTAATAATGATGTTGATAAGCTCTATTTATGTATTGAGTATTCAAATAATAGTCAGAAAATTGCCGAGCGTTTGAAGTATTGCGCTAAATCACCGAACATGGGGGTTATATTTCATTATGGAACTGATATCGATTTGAAACATGAATCTCCTGTCTCAACTAGTGGGCTGGGTTCTGACCCATCAAAAGAGATCCCAAATACTAGTGGAGATGAGATTAACAAGCCTTCTAAGTCACACGATATTAAAGGAAATAAACCAAGAAAAATTTTGCTGGCTGAAGATGACAGGAATATCGCTAAAATTATTTTACATAAGCTACAAACTATGGGGTATGATGTGATCCACGTCGTAGATGGTAAGGATGCACTGGCAAAAGCAAAAGAAATATTGCCCTGCCTTCTTATTTTGGATGTTATGATGCCAAAGTATACAGGAACGGAGGTTGCAAGGATCTTGAGGATGGATGCAAGATTCAACGCAATTCCCATATTAATGATGACAGCTTCTACTTCTGATGAAATTGAACGTAGTGCGCTCGAAGGAGGAGTCGATAAATTTTTACGCAAACCGTTTGAAATGGGAAAGTTAATTGAAGCAGTTGAAAGCC
>JACQRL010000376.1 GCA_016206485.1 Planctomycetota bacterium
CAATATACCCATAACATCAACTGTGACAACAAGCTATATAGAAATTTATATGAATACTTATATTGATGAAATAAATCAATCTGTAGGAGACACTCAGAGATCACTAAAAATAAAGCCACTTATTGACTCCACTCTCAAAGAAATTTACAGCTGCTGCATATCGCCTAAACCTTACTTCACCTGCACAAATAATGACATCGAGATCATATACAGAAATGGACAATGGATATGAGTTATAAAATAAATACCACTGTAAGTGGTTCTATATCAAAATTGATTATACTTATCTGTGCATTTCATTGCACAACAACAGCAATAACAAACGATAATCGGCTTGAAAACTCAGACGCGATTCCTCTGGTTATAGCTCCTGTAGTAATTGAACAATCGAGTGAATACACAATCATAAATTTAACTGGGAATTTCTTGTCCTATAAACCAGGCAATGAAACATGGGGGTTCATTTTTCCATATCATCTTCCTGTATTAAAAAATCAGATGGGAAATTTAGCAAATCCTACAGATGCTCGGTTCAGACCTCCAACCTTACTTTACCAACTTTACCAATCGCCCGATGTAGCGCCGCCAAAACCTATTGTAATGATTGCAATCGACAGCTCCGGAGACTGTGGTCCGGGGTATATACTGGCAGGACCACCCGGACATCAATATTGAGTGCCAATAAAATCTTAGCCCGGTCAGGGCCCGAATTCATAGGCAAGATCTTTGAACAATTTAGTTAAATTAGTATCGTAATAAAGTTAAAAGGAAACTTGCTTTATAAATATGATGAGACTTTTTGTCATTTTATTTGTTTTCATGTTCGCATGCAGTCAACCGCAGCCTCTCATTGATCCGCAAATAAATCGAGACACCTTGCAGCAGCATGTAGAAGCACTCTGCTCACCTCTGTATGAGGGCAGACTGGCAGGAAGCAGCGGAGGAAGATCAGCTGCATACTATATCGCGCACAGGTTCGCACTGGCAGGGCTGAGACCGCTGGATAAAAGAGATTCATATCTCATCCCGATAACAAGCGGTATTAATGTATGCGGCATTCTTGACGGCAAGGATGAAAAACTGAAGGGTGAAATCGTGCTAATTTCAGCCCATTTTGACTCATTCGGAGGAACCACAAAAAACTATTCTCCCGGCGCAAATGACAACGCTGCGGGAGTATCAGCATTATGTGAAATTGCTGAGTCCTTCGGACTCCTCCCGATGTCAGAACGCCCGAAACGAACCATTCTTTTTGTCGCCTGGGACGCTGAAGAGCAGGGATTCAGAGGTTCAGCAGATTTTCTAAAAACACCCCCCTTTCCATTAGAACATATAAAACTTATGGTCGACATTGATATGATCGGAAGGCCATACGTTGAAGTGCTTACAAATTCTTTGTTTTGCATCGGGACAGAATCCGGAACAGACCTAAAAGAATCCGTAGAAAAACTCAGTAAAGATTTCCCCTATAATATTTATTACTACAGGGCTGAAACAGTCGGGTCATTCTGTGACTATGCGAATTTTCTGAGCGCAAAGATACCAGCAATATTTTTTACGTGCGGGCATTATGCTGACCATCACCTGATAACTGATACCCCTGATAAAATTGATTTTGATCAGCTGCTGATAATTTCATCATTCATCCAAAAAGTCATTGCACACTTAGCAGATCAAGAAGAGTCACCTAAATTTATTGAGATACCCTCCAAAGATGCTACCTTAGTTGAGCTTAAATCTATTCACAGCATTCTCACTAAAATACTCAGTAAAAAGAGATCTCTAGGTCTAAAAGAAGATGGCATCAACACACTGATAAAATTCCACACCAAACTTTCTGAGTTTCTAAAAACTACCCAAGACAACACGTCTAATCCTGCTGAGTTCACAAAGATGCAGGAATCGATAAAAACAGAGATAATACCATCTCTTGTCTCATTGTTAGCGAAAGGACATAGCCCGACCTATTTATTTGAACTAGCCGCAAAAATAGAAAGAGAATATCCTGAAATATATTCCACAGCCAAACCGCTTGCAATGACTATGGTCAGAGGCGGGCACGATACCAAAAACTGCGATACTTGTAAAGCAAACGGAGGATGGCATCATTTTATAGGATTTGATAAATCGAAGATCAGGACGAGGCTCATTGACAATAACAATATAGAACTCGGATATGACTATTTACTATTCAGCGCCATTCAAAGAGGAGGTGATTTTAAGCTGCCTTACACATCGAACTGGATGGGCTTTGGGTCATTTTTTGGATCTCATCCCAACTTCACACGATACCAAATCATTTTAAATAAACAGAATGCCAAACGATTTATCATGCTGGATCTGTTACAAGCAAACTGGCACGACAAAGAGACGCTTTATAAAAACGTGCACAAAAATATTTTATTTCAATTAGATGAGGATTTTGCGATGCCTGAATACAATCAATTTCTTAACAAGATGATCCAATCAGACGGAAAAAAGACCCTGAATGAATGGCTCGATTCACAACTCTATAATGAACATCCCCAGCTCAGACACACAGTATTATCAATAATTGGGAACTACGTTTATGGATCTGAACTCGGTAACTATGCAGGTTTTTTTGATTCCCTGGAAGGAGTAATCGCAGACAAGAAGGCAGATCCATATATAAAATGGAGGTCGCTTCTTATCATAAGAGGGAAAATGGCTCCAAGAGGGTCTCTCATCAACCCTGACTCAAAAGCGACATTGGATGTTAAAAAGGAGATTGAGCTCCTTTGCTTTATTCTGTCTGATGATGCCACAGTTTCAGTCGACAAATTCGAGATGATATCGTGGCCGGCATGGCTGTCACTGAAAAACGAAACACTAAAAATCGTGACAGAATCAGGAGAAATAAGAAGTTTCAGGAGTCTTACAGAAGTTGAAAAGCTAAGCTCAACATCTCAGATATCATATGTAATAGGAAGCATTAAAGATGGGAAACACGTAACAAATACGTTTTATGATTTTTCAGTATTTAAGATTAATTTCGAGCTGCAGGATCCAAAAAATCCAAAGGTAAACATCACGCTTGGCAAGGCTGCCCACAGTTTGCTAAAGGCATGGAACTGGGGCACTGATCTGGGAACTGATCCGGCAGTATGGCTCAAAGCTGCTGATGAAAATTTTTACACTCAGAAGCAGGCTGAAAATAAATAATCCGCCACCACGGTATGATGAAACTCTGATTTATGACTTCTGATTTCTGTGTACTGCTTAAGGTTTATCAGTAGCTTTTTTTCGAAAAAATCCAGCTGGCAAGAAAAAGAAATACAGCGGTAAATA
>JACQRL010000401.1 GCA_016206485.1 Planctomycetota bacterium
AAAAGCCCGGGATTGTAGATTTCGATACGATCCTTAAATATTGCCACTTCATTCCCTTTCGGATTGGAATAATCCCGATGGCACAAAGAATTCCCTACGGCTTCGCGGATAGCTTCGACCGGAATCTCAGGAATCTCCTTGCGAGGGCCCGATTTGATTTCTGCACGCCATTTTATATTGCCATTCACATAAATCTCGGCCTGCTGACGCAGACTAAAAAGGTTGCCTTTAAACGACTTAATATCTAAAAATGTGAGCTTGTCCGTCCCAGCAAAAATCGCTGCCTGAACCTCCAAAGAATTGTCATCGCAAAATAAAACTTCGGCAGCATGCGACAACCGGTTCCCGTCTAGAAGGTGCAGTTTATGTAGTGTCGTTTTAACGTTAACAAAATCAAAATCCACACGCTTGGCTGTTTTCGCCTTCTCCATGAATTCCTTAACAGCTTTCTCATTAACGTCGGCAAGCGTCTTTTCAGAAATCTCTTTATCCCACAGGTAATTCCTCTTATTCAAAATCCGCTCTTCAAGTTCCTGCGGACTCATTGCCTTATCTGATTCTCCAACACGCACATAGGCCCGGCCATAAGCAAAGTAAGGACCGTTGTTCCCCTTGGCTTCCACAACAATACAATCTTTCCCATCGATTTTGCGCGGCGCTACTTTGGGATAAACTTTCGGCTCCGTATTATCCACAACTGCCTGCGTTACATCTTTTATTGTCATCCGGCCGATAGTCATCCCTAAAACCCTACCATGATCATCAATACCAAAATAGATCACTCCTCGACCATGCTTATTAAGCATCGCGACAACCGAAATGACCGCTTCTTTAAGCTCCGCAGTAGATTTCTTAAGCTCTACCAATTCAGATTCTTTGAATTTCATGATCCACCATCATCAATAGAGATGGTATGATTCAAAATTAAGAGGTGTTTCGACCAAGATAATTCTGTCAACAGTGTTGACAGTTTTTCTTGATCTTTATAGGTTTGGTAATCAGTTTTTTTTATGTTCATCGTGCGAGACCAGTTAAATAATCGTACCAAACTTCAAAAATCAATGCTAATTTTTGAATCAAATTTTACGCGCTGAGCCGGTAGACTTGTTCTTTCCAGAGGTGTTCGGCAAGTTCTGGCTTGAGGTACTTTTGTTGCAGGATCAGTTGACCATCCCTATGAATGATGCTCCCATTTTCCATCCATCCGGACTCTTGAATCATCGCTTCCAGAGCTTCCCTAAATTCTCCCTCCACCCTCATCTCAAAGCCGTTGATAAGCCCAGCTAGCAGCTTTCCTAGAGTTAACCGCGTATAGCCTTTCCACTGATCAGGAAATAAAGTCAATACAAATGAGATCGAAAGATTTTTTCTTCTAATGGTATCTTTCATCTTTTCTGAATCTTCGGCAAAGAAATATTGGAGTTTTGAAGCCGCTTCTCTGTGTTCTACTTTTGAAAGGAGTGTTTTAATGATCTCTTCCCTCCTATTGGATTCCGAAACAAAAGCGATAGTTCCTTTCTCTTCCTTTACTGCATCCACAATTCCCTGTAGCACGGTCTCAAAAGCCTTGGGAACATGAATATCTTCTCCCTTTATCTTCACAAACCTATCCAACTGCACTACTACCACAGGTTCCTTATCTAAAATCCTGCTCATAGATAGAAAGGTCTTAGCCCCATGATACGCCAGTTGATACAGAAGTGTAGGCTCCGTATGTTTTTGAATTATCCCCATGGTTTCTTCTGTTGAGGCAGATTCAGCCAAAGAATTAGAATCACTTCTATTATTTATTATCCAATGAGTGATAAATGGAACAGTGAAAATTATAGGCATTAGAGCAGGAAATATAATTCCAAGAACTCCAGCAAAGAAACTGATCCAACTTATGGTCTCAGCAGTTTTAAGATGTAATGGAGGAGCCCGAGAAACAAAAAAATGAGAGATCAATTTCCTATGCCCCAACATAGTAATGAAGATGCCGTGAAAGTAAGCAACTAATTCTGCAACCACTGAATTGCTTCCAGGCAATAAAAGAGCTAAATGATATGCCAATAAACCCATTCCAATATAAGAAATCACGTCCTCCAGCAAGGCCCATTTATCATTGTATTCTTTCTGTGTTAATTTAGGGAAAAATGTATATTTCAACAACTCATACAGCCACACCCAGTTGCCGCCATTTTCTATGTTTGTTTCACCAGGATTGGTTAAGTCAATAATCATTTGCATAAATTTTTCGAGGCTTGTCTCTTTATCAAAATATGGTATTGCGAGCCTTCTTGCGATATCTTTATCTGATGATCCCGCAGACATCAATATTATTTTAGGCGGACTCTTCCAGCTGGAAAGAATTTCGATAAGTTCTAGACCGTTCATCCATGGCATTCGATTATCAGTAATAACTAAATCGAAAGGTTCCATTGTTTCTAACTTATCCAAAGCGACTTTACCGTTTTCTGCTTCCACAACTTCAAATCCTGATTCACTCAAATCACAAGAAATGATGTAACGCATACTCTCTGTATCTTCGACTAAAAGAATCCTTAGCTTTTTCTCCACGGCACTGCCCCCACTGCTCAATGTATCCTCTCTAATGGAGGCTTGCGGAGTCGTTCCATCTTCGGTATATTTTTTGGGACTGCTATCCATTAATTTTTTAATCGTTTGTAAGAGCAGATCCATATCTTCCCCTTTAAGATAAAAAGGTACATCAAGTTTCTTGGCAATTTCTTCTCCCTCATAGTTGCCCGACTGTAAAATCATTTTTGGTGAATTCTTTCGCAAAGCAACCGTTTCAATGAGTTTTTGGCCACCCATCTTAGGCATTTCCATGTCCGTAATGATTAAATCGAAGGGCCCCATCGCATCCAATTTTTCCAACCCATCTTCGCCGTCCTCTGCTTCTACAACTTCATATCCACAACGAGATAAAAAGTTGGAGATGACAAATCGTAAACCCTTCGAATCATCCACTAAAAGGATCCTTAATTTATTTGGCTCTCTCTCTCCATCATTGAATGGTTGTTCAGACTGGGATCCTCCATCGCTTTTTCCGGACATCGGGAAATTGGAATAAACCACTGTTTGACGGAACGGAGAATGGGAAGGCGTTCGTCTGTGATAAGAATCTTCCTGCCGGATCGGTATGCTGGCAGGTTTTTTTAGAATATACTTTCGGATGTATTCAAGGCTACTATCATTAAACCAGTAGAGTATATCTTCGACCCAATAATAACATTCGACTACGGAAGTCAAAATTATTTTGAACAATGCATTCAATTTGCTTAAAAATTCAACAATTTTCTTATCTGCAATTGTCCGTAAGTAAGCGGGGATTCCAAGGCTTAGTTGAAGGATAGAGTGATGGGGAGAAGGAATGTCATATGTATCGCGTATCGCTTGTTGTTCAGCCTTAGACTTCATAGTAACAGACATCTGTCTGAGCTGGTGTCGTTCCATATTGGATGCGTAACGCTTAGCTTCTGCAAAAGGGGGAACTAGCGTGGAAAAAAGCAAGGCGCTTGCGATCACCAGCGCCGCGCTTTGCTTGTAGATTTTATTTCTTTTTTGGACCCAGAATTTCATCATATTTTATACTGCGTTTCGCGTACATAAGTATGAATGGAAAACCCGAAACTTTTCTTCAATTTTATGTAACTTTTTTGTAACAAAATTGTATAAAAATGTACGATTGCATTCTCGCAAAAAACGGATAAATCCATTTTTCCCGGCTCAAGTCCATTTTGGCAAGTCCGAGCCCATCCTTACGGTATGTCCAAGCCCATTTCGGCAAGTGTAAATCCATTCCGGCCTTTCTGTTCTCTCTCACCCATGTATGGGTTGGGCGGGATACTCCCCCC
>JACQRL010000402.1 GCA_016206485.1 Planctomycetota bacterium
AATATATCTTGATTCCTATATCTGTGCCATCAATCTCATCAATCGGTGAAATCTGTGGAGGAAATCGCGAAACGTCGCGTAAGATTTCGTAGGGCTTTATAACATTTCAAGGTTTTAAATCCAAAATCTCCAGTCTAAAATTACAATAACACTCAAGTTTTTTGAAATTGCGACGATGTTATGATATGGAAATCCGGGGAACTGACTTCAGGGGTGGTCTTATGCACAAACCGCGTGATTTTGGACTATTCGATATAAATCAAAGGGATTTTAGGCCTAGAAGTCAAAAAATAAGCGGCATTAGAGATGACGATGGCCGCGGGCTAGGGATTAGATCTTCTGGCGTTAGACAGTTTAGTAGTAGAATTGGCGCCGGTGGTACTAACAACAGGGCCGATTTCAGGGCGTAGATCACGCATTGGTTTGAATAAAGACCTCATCCGCTGGTTATTTGTTTAAATCAGTAAAAATCACAAATAAAGCCTGTTTAGCAGTGCTTTTTCAACCTAATTATTAATTGCGTAATTTGCGGATTATTGTTGCAAAATATTTTTGAAGTTTTATGTTGAAAAATTTGCTTTGTTGCAGTTTTTCGCATAAAATTTCTACGTGCATTCTTATTTCAGGAATTCTGACCGTTCTAAATTGATTAAAATTGCAGTGTTATTTCTCGTTGTTTTATTGCCCGTGTTTTTAAATGCGGGTGTTGCAACATCGGGAAGTTCTTCGGGGACGAGTGTCTCAAGTTCATCCTCTGTTGGAAGTGTGAGTACAGTTGGCGGGGTTACTACTGCCGGCACAGGTGGTGGATCTGAAACTAGCAGTGATCCAAGTGGCGGTTTTGGTGGTGAACAACAAACCGGCGGTGGTGGTCCGGTGCCTAATACGATTGAGTGGTCGGTTTCAGATCCTGCTCAAAGTGGGATAAGAATTTCGCCGACTGGGATCGGCGCTGTCAGTAATGCATCTGCGATTAATACAGGAACAAACGTATTTTACGCCTATGAATATACTGATACAACAACAGGTCAGAATATTGCGGTAAGGAAAGTTGGCAGCACGTCAGCGTTGACTCCTGCATCAAGCCATACAGTTGTAACGCAGGCGTCCGGAAATCAAACTTCACCTGATATGGCAGTAAGTACACAGCTGTTTATAGTGTATGAAGATGCGTCAGGATCAGATTCAAAGATCTATCTTGGCAAGATAAACAAAACAAGTCTTGCTTCACTGACTGGATTTCCGAAAGAGATTCTTCTCGGTGAAGGGACCGTGAATTTAAGAACTCCCCGAATTGTCGAATTGTCATCAAATTTTCTTGTGATATATAAGAAAGAAAGCGGGTCGACATATGAGCTGAGAGCTGCCGTAATTGATTCCTCCGGAACTGTTGTAGGCGGTCCGATATCTATTTCAGCTTCAAATAATAATAACAAAACTTCGATCAAGTATTCACTCATTTCTGATCCGACAGGATCTGGTATGGAGTATGTATCTGTATGTTGGCAGGAGCAGAACTCAAGTGGAAACCAGGATATTTACTTGCAATTTATTGACGCAGCTACTCTTGGACTTGCGGCCGGTTGGGCTCAGAGTGGAGTGGGAGTAGGTACCGGCAGTGGTGACCAAAAAAACGCAACAGTTATATCAGTTAGTAACAGCTCTACTGGTGATATTGAGTCTTATGTAGTTTATCAGGATAATCAAAGTGGAAACTGGGATGTTATTTGTAAAAAATATGATATTTCCGGAAGTTCGCTTTGGGGTATCGTAAATGTTTCTCCTGGAAATAGTTCCGACCAAATAAATCCTGTCGCTGTTATTGACCCGGGGGTTATTTATCTTACGATTGTTTTCCAGCACCAGAGCGGCGCTAACGGATGGGATTTGCAATACAATGTACTAAGCGCAGGCAGTTCTAGCGGGCAATCGTCATCGAATGGGGTTCAGACGCTTTATTCAGGGTCTGGAGATCAGATAAATCCGACAATGGTATGGTATAATAAGGATGTCATTGTTACTTGGGAAGATTATAGAAATAGTTCGACTACAGGTGCAGATATCTATGCAAACAGACTGGAGGTCGATACTGATGGTCCGATTCCACAAAGTATGTGGACTGTCGCGGTTTGTACCAAAAATGGGAACCAGACTAATCCTTTTATAGCGGGAGAAGGATCTGAGGGGGATTCAATTATCGGATGGTATGATTCATCTGCATTGCATGTTCAGCTTCTTTGTTATGAAGAGGGAGCAATATTCAGACCGAATGCGGGTAGTGTTGGAAATGTATTTTCATATAATGATCCAGTTCCCTCGGTTGATGTTAAATTCACTCTAACCAGTAATTCTGATATAGATGGTTCAAATAAGATAAATTTTAAGCTTACTTCTGCAAGTTCATATTCTTTGCTTGCTACTACAGGTCCGATAACAGGTACAAGCGCAATCGTTTATGTTCCTGTTGTCGAGATTGGTACGGGACAATTTAATTTCCAGCATAAGGCCTATACAACTATTACTGTGGGAGGTGTTGTATTTACTTCAGATTCGCCGGCATCCAGCACAACGCAGCTTACTATCTTGGAAAAACCTACGAATAGTACCGCGACGGCTCTATCAGCTTCGCAAATTAAAATAGATTTTCAGTGGAATGGTAGCGGAACTCTCCCCGCAGGATTTAAAATATTAAGAAGACTTGGGGGAAGCAGTTCCAATTTCATAGATATTGGGACGTCTGTTACATACAGTAGTTCTACTTCTAATTATTCGATAACTGACACCGGACTTCAGGATGAGACTACTTATGAATATACTTTGAGGGCTTATTCCGGCAGTAATACTTCTGATTATACTTCGCCTGTGAGCGCAACTACTGAGGAAAATAATGGAGGTTCGACTGCTCCACCTCCACCGCCACCATCCGGAGGATCTGAACCTCCAGGGAATCCGCCTCCTTCTTCGGGAGGAGAATCATATATACCTGATCCTCCATCTTCGGAATCTGGTAATAACTCAAATGTTTCCAGCAGTAAGAAGTCATCGAGCGCTCCAACATGTTATATGGCGACATCTTCACATAACAGCTACAGCGCCGGTTTGGTTACTCAATTTATTAATTTCCGTGATGGAGTTTTACATTCAAATCTTTATGGCAAATTGTCGACTAGAAGTTATCGAAATCTTGCTCCTTCACTTGCAGCAAAAATAGCTCAAGAACCAGTGTTTGGAAGTGGTGTTAAACAAATACTCTCGTATTTTGTTTCTATTATGGGAATTTCATTGCTGGTTATACTTACTGTTTGCATAAGGGTATTGAAACGTTAGTTTCAATACTCAGTACTTAAGCACAGTTTTGCTATTGAGTGATCTTTGCAATCCCACATAACAATCTATTGTTTAGGCAGAATTAACATGGATATAAAAAGTTCATTTACGAATGATATCCAATAGATACAATCATTGACTGAATGATGACTGAGACGAAGAAAGATTTTGTAAGAAAGCTCAAGGAGATAACGACTTTACCTACTCTTTTATCGAATTATCACGAGATTAAAATGGTCGTTACAAATGTTGATGCTACTGTTAATGATATTGCCAGGGTAGTTGAAAAGGATCCATCTTTTGCGTCAACTGTTCTCAAAGTGTCGAATTCTGCATTCTATTCATTTCCAACAAAGATAGATTCAATTAGAAAAGCGATAAGTTTAATGGGTTATCGGGAGATTGTGAATATTGCGCTTACAATAGACATTATAAACAACTTCGGATTGGCAAAAGAGATGGATATTGAAAAATTCTGGCATCATTCGGTTCTGGTTGCTAGTTTGTCTAAGGAAATTGCAAAGGAGTCAACCAAGGTTAACAGTGATACTGCATACAGTGTTGGCCTTCTTCACGACATTGGGGTATTAGTTCTTATCAAATTTTTTCCTGCAGTTTTTAAAAAGCTTATGTCAAAAGTTACTCCGGAGAAATCGATTTTTGATGTTGAAATGCAGGAGCTCGGTTTCACTCATATTGATATAACTGTAGAAGTAATGAAAATATGGAATTTCTTGGACATTTTTTATGTACCATTGGCAAATCTTTGGGAGCCGGATCAAAATGAACTTGTGGCGATGAGAAAGTTATCTTTAACCGTATATAAAGCGCACAAGATAGCTGAGTCGAAAGATGGTTCATTCGCATGGGATATTCTTCCAAGATCTACTGTTTTGCTGAATGTGAATATTGATGTTGAATCTAATATTGCAAAAGTAAAAGAGGCGTTGCCGACATTTTCTGTAACAAAAGTATCAGGTGGAGGTGGACATATGGATGCTGAGAATGTAGTGATAATTGGTTCAGGTCCGGCTGGTTATACTGCTGGGATATATGCTGCGAGAGCAAATCTCAGTCCTCTACTTTTTGCTGGTGGGCAGCATGGTGGGCAGTTGATGTTGACTTCTGATGTTGAAAATTACCCCGGATTTGTTGATCCGATAAAGGGACCAGATCTGATGGAAAGGTTCAGGAAGCAGGCTGAAAGGGTCGGCTGCAGGGTAGAATTTAAGGATGTAACGCAGGTAGATTTTTCTACTACGCCTTTCAAAATATTTTCAGGAAGTGATGTTTACCGTACCAGAGCTGTAATAATATCCACAGGCGCGAAATCAAATTGGATCGGACTTGACAGTGAAAAAGCGCTTATTGGTAAGGGTGTAACATCATGCGCGACATGCGACGGTTTTTTCTTTAAAGGAAAAGATGTTGTAGTCATAGGAGGTGGGGACTCAGCTTTGGAAGAGGCTTTGTTCCTTTCAAACATTGTTAAGAGTGTGACTATCATACATAGAAGAGATCAATTAAGAGCTTCAAAAATAATGCAGGAAAGGGCATTGAATAAGAAAAACATTTCCTTTAAGTGGGATAGTATTGTAATTGAAGTAAAGGATGTAAAGCAGGAAAAGGTCACCGGTGTATTTATTGAAAATATTAAAACAAAACAAAGAACTACGCTCCCTTGTGACGGTGTATTTGTAGCTATTGGGCATACCCCTAATACAGATATATTCAAGGGCAAAATACAGCTTGATGAGAAGGGTTATATTAAAACTGAACCGAGATCAACCATGACTTCAATTGACGGGGTTTTCGCCTCTGGAGATGCTGTTGACCACGTTTATAGACAGGCTATTACTGCCGCAGGGCTGGGCTGCATGGCAGCAATGGACTGTGAACGCTGGCTTGAAAAGCACGCTGTTAAGGGATAGAAAGGTTTCCAGATCAGATAGAATTGAAGTATTTCCCCTATTGAATTTCGTCAATTATTCAACGATAATATAGATATGAAGTACCTGTCAATCCTTATATTGTTTCTGATCCCTTTGAGTTCTTTTGCTGATGAAGTTGTACTGAAAAATGGAGCCACTATCTATGGTTCAATAGTCACAAAAGATGGTGATTATTTTGAGATAAGGACCAAAGGCGGCATGATTACAGTCAAAACAAAAGATGTCCTCTATGTTGATAACTCAAAACATATAGAGTTTGAAAAACTCTACAGTGAATATCTGGATATCGATAGAAAAGATGTTGATGCCCTTGTTGATATAGCAAAGAAATCCTATGAAAAGCAGTATACGGCATTCCATTCTGAACTTATAAAAGAGATAGTTTCACTTGAACCTAATAACACCTATGCTATTGCTTTTACTGAGAAGAAAACCATTCCAGCCAAATCAATCTCGACTGCATTTGCTCAACCAAAAAAGTCATTAAAATCGCCTGCTTTTAGAGCGGAGCTTCTTTTGAAAGAATTAAAATCACTAGATAACGAACTCAAAAATATTCAGAATAGTAGTGTGAAAAATGAAAACGAAAAGAAAGAAAAAAGTAAAAAGAAATCTAAAAACTGCCTGCAAAATACTCAGTTTCTTAAGGATGAGGATGCGAAAACTAAATTAAAAATTTCAGAAAAAGGAGAAATTCTTGTTGCTGATCTGAGCTTATTCAATATTGCAAATGCAGATTTGTTCGGACTTTCTACGTTTACAGGTATTACAAGTGTTTCTTCAACTCTATCTACTTCCCTTTTACAGGGATTGTATAATGCTCAGACTCTATCAACAAGCTCGCCGACTTTTTCAAATGTAACTAAGCTTAAATCACAGAAAAATATTGTAAGCAATATAAGTAATGTTACCAATGTAAATTCTGGTTCGACGTCGATAACTATACAGCAAATTACTCCGGCTTTTTATTACGAAAAGGTTGGGAAGAAGCACAAGCTTATCATTTCAATCTATTAGTCTTTGTTTCCATCCTTCTTTTTATTTTTCATTTCATCTTTCTTTTTCTTTTCTTTGAGTTCTTCTTTTCTTTGCCTGAGTTTCTGCAGGGTTGAATCGATAAGTTTATAAAGACTTTTAGGATCTGGAACGGCATCGAATTTTTTTATAACATTTGTCTTTTTTTTGCCGCCGATCAGTTCAATTATGACAAATGATCCTTCTTTTTTGATTCCCCATTGTTTTGAGTTTGGAGAATTTTCTTCGAATTTGTCTTTTATAAATAGCAGATGTCTGTGTTGTCGGACAATCAGCTTATTTGAAAGGATTTCGATGGTTTTTTTTGAGTTTCCACCGTCTTCATCCAGAAAACAAAGGACCAAAAGTGATGTGAATGTTTCGTATTCATCTTCGGGAAGATTTGACTCAATTATCTGATCAAGACTGTCTTCTTCCCAGAATGGAGCGCTGTCTTTGAAGCTGCTCAGTGCTCGTTTGCCGCCGTTTTCAAGATCATCAAAATCTCTGCAAAATTCACTGGTTATCTGGTTCAAAAATGGATCGAAAAATATTACGGTGGGAGCATGTGTGGTTCCAAAACGGAGAGCATCCTGCTGCGATCCGCTTATTACTAAAATAAAGTTATCGGACATCCATTTTCTCTTGTCGCCAGCAAGTCCGGGGAGATCTCTGCTTAATTTATTTCCCGGCATTCTGTCGATTCCTTTTGCATCTACGGTGATTAAAAAGAGTATTGGTTTAAGGGTTTGTTGAGATATTTCCTGGGCTTTATTAAGGTCGGTAAGCCACTCTTCGAAAAGAAATAGTGTGTGACTTTCTACCGTAATTGCCAGAAAGGCGACCATAGAAAGGATCGCTTTCATAATAATTGCAGTATAATCTTTGGTCTAAATTGTGGAAGTATCCTGATCAGATTTTTCTATAAAATAGTTAGGAGCTTCTTTTGTTACGATCACATCGTGCGGATGACTTTCTCTTAATCCGGCGATAGTAATTCTGACAAATCTTGCCTTTGCCCAGAGCTCGTTTATTGTTTTACACCCGGCATACCCCATTCCTGCCCTGACGCCCCCTTCTAATTGATAAAGGAGATCTTTTAGAGGACCGCGCAGTGGGACCATTCCTTCAACACCTTCAGGGACAGTCTTACCTGAAATATTATATCTGTCCTTAGTATAGTTGCCAACGGCTCCCAGTGAACCCATTCCTCTATAAACTTTGTAGCTTCTGCCTTTATAAATAATTCTTTCTCCAGGTGCCTCTTCACATCCTGCAAGGAGACTGCCTAGCATGACGCAGGATGCTCCTGCTGATAGCGCCTTGGTAATATCGCCTGAATAACGTATTCCGCCATCTGCGATCAGTGGTATAGAACTTTTTGAAGTAATTTTTGATACTTTACAGATTGCTGAAAATTGCGGAACCCCTACACCGGCAACAATTCTTGTAGTGCAGATACTACCAGGTCCAACGCCAACTTTGACGGCGCTGGCGCCATTTTCTATAAGAGCCTTGGCGGCATCATCTTCTACAATGTTGCCGCATATTATGTCGATATGGACTTTCTTTTTTACGTTCTTGAGCATCTCAATTACGTTTTTTGTATATCCGTGAGCGCTGTCTATTGCCAGGAAATCCGCTCCTGCTTTTTCTGCCTCAACTGCCCTTTCAATATCCCCGGCACCAACTGCAGCACCGATTAGGAGTCTGCCAACAGAATCCTTTGCTGCCTTTGGTTTTAATGACTGGCTCAGGATATCTTTCAGTGTAACGAGACAGACAAGCTGATTCTTGGAATTGATAATAGGAAGTTTTTCGATCTTGTTGCTTTCCATTATCTTTTTTGCTTCGGTCAGTGCTACCCCTTCTTGCGCTGTTGTGACTTTCTTTGTCATGATTTCTTTGAGCGGGGTCTCATCTGTTATACTTGCCCGAAGATCTCTTTTAGTCACAATACCTGCAAGCTTGTTTCCGTTTTCGACTATTGGAAAACCTGAAAATGAAAGGGTTCTTACAAGCTCCCTGGCTTTTTTAACAGTGTCTTCAGGAGAAAGAGTCACAGGGTTATTGATAAAACATGACTCAAATCTTTTTACCTTTTTGATTTCATTTATTTGATCCTGTGGTGATTGATTTCTATGCAGTATTCCGACCCCTCCCAAATTTGCAATTTCAATCGCCATTCTGGCATCTGTCACGGTGTCCATTGCGGCAGATACGAAAGGCAGATTGATACGGATGTTTTTAGATATATTTGAGGTCAGATCTGCATCTACAGGTAATACTTCTGAATAGTTTGGAATGAGCATTACATCATCAAATGTCAGACCTTCTTCAATATTCATAGTATCTCCCTATAAATCATCAAACATGGAACACAGAACATGAAACTGAGAACTTTGAACTTGGAGTTTATATATCATCTTTAATCCGGTATTTTGAGATATCTCGGATCCTCTGGATTTGGATTGGTTGCCCAGATTTCAATATCTCTTACCTGGACCCTTTTATTTAATTTAAGAGAGTTTACGATGCATTCAGCGATATCGGTTGCCTGGACTCTGTATGCTCTTGTGTCTCCTCTTTCTTCTGTATCTACTGCTGAAGGACTCATAGTAGTTACTCTGATGTTGAACTTGCGGACCTCATAAATGAGGACATGTGCAAAACCGTTAAGGCCAAATTTGCTTGCTGCATATGCAGACGTGTTTGCAGTTCCTCTCTTTCCTGATGTGGAAGATATAAATACGATATCCCCATCTCTTCTTTCAATCATTTGGGGTAGTACCTGTTTAGTAAGAATAAAAGTTCCTGTAAGATTGGTATTAATCACCGAATTCCACTCTTCAAGCGTGAGTTCACTCACAGGTTTAGATGCGAATGTTGCAGCGTTGTTTATAAGAATGTCGATTTTTCCAAAGGTACTTGTCACCTCTCTAACGCATTTTTCAACAGATTCTGGATTCATCAGATCAATGAAAAAGGATTTGGCTCTTTCGTTACCGTGTTTGCTGTTAATCAATCTCGCAGTTGAATCTCTTTCCTGAGCTGTCCTTGAGCATATAGCTACCTTTATGCCTTCATTTGCAAGAGCTATAGATATCTGCTTTCCGATCCCGCGACCGGCGCCGGAAATTAGGGCGATTTTACCCTTTAATGCCCCTTCCATAAATGTACTCTAAGCATTACCAAGGCTTGTTCAAGAAAATTTGTTCGATGGGTCGGCATCCGGCAACAAATTGGTTTAAACAAAAGTCTCAAGAGTACGCTAATATATTCGCAAAAGAGATAAATATTTTAAATGGAAGCGCTCAGAATGTTGTATATGAGTATATGAATAAATTTATGAGAGAATCCGGATTTAGTCAGAAAAACATCGACGGTGATCTTTACAGGTTGATCAGCAAGATATTAACAGACAGTATAAGAGCTGATACATTAAATGGATCAAATTGGTCACTTGAAAGACTTGCTAATGATCTTGTCAAAGTTAAAGATAAAAGTGAATCCGATAAATCTGTAGTACGAGCACATACCTAAGACCAGTGCTTAACTAGGCACTTGCAACTGAAGCATATCCCAATTTCAAGTAGTCTGATTAAGATGAGACTAGATTCATTGCTTAGATGGTTTGTATCGATCATCTGGATAGATATAATTTATATATGAGGTCATATAATACTTCAATTGCCAGGGATAATTTCGGTTTTCCAAACACTGTTTGGGGGGTTGTTATTCAGGCAAAGGATAGAAATGCAAAGGAGTGTCGTGAAAAACTGGGTGAACTTATTTCCATGTATTGGCCTGCTGTTTATAAATACATAAGGAATATGTGGAATAAATCTAATGAGGAAGCAAAAGATCTTGCGCAGGAATTTTTTACAGTATTTTTGGAAAAAGATTATTTAAAGCCTGTATCAAAAGATAAAGGTAAATTCAGAACATATGTTAAAACTACGCTCAAACATTTTTTAATAAACAGCCAAAAGAGACAAAATGCCCAGAAGAGAGGCGGTGACGCGCAGACAGTCAGCTATAGCGGTGTACAAAATGAATCTGTGCAGGATGAGAGAACCAGCGAACCTGCTGATTTTTTTGATCGTGAGTGGTCTCGAACTATCATTACAAAATCGATAGAAAATCTGAGAAAAAAACTGGTGAGTGAAAATAAGCATGAATATTTTGAGGTTTTTGATTCATATTATAATAGTTCCAATAAATCAACGTATAAAGAGATTTCAAGAAAACTGGGGATTAAAGATACGGACGTAACAAATTATCTCTCTTATACCAAATTACTTTTAAAAAAGCTAATCAGAAAAGAAGTTTGTGCTTATGTTGCTGATGAAGTTGATGTTGAAGATGAGCTCAAATATATCCTCTCAATCAAATTTAGATCAAGATAGCAGAATTTTTGTGGGGTTTACCCTGCTCTTTGAGCTGTAATGGGATTTGTACAAAGAGTTGGGTTTACAATCGTATGATCGTCTTCTATAATAGCCTGTATGGATCAAATTGATGCCCATGCGTTGTCTGAATTGCTGGCGAGCAAGGGAATCAATATAACTTCCCAGCAACTTGAAGAAGCTGTCAAAGAGCTTGCAGATAAACAAAGTGATGAGCGCAATTTTGCACAGGTGCTTGTTGACAAGGGATTAATTTCACTTGATCAGGTAACGGATGAACTTCAGAATCTTGAAGAAGATTTTAAAACCCTTTTTGACACCAAGCAAAGATATGAGCTTTTGGACAAACTTGGTCAGGGTGGTATGGGAATCGTCTATAAAGCCTTTGACAGATCGTTGAACAGATATGTCGCGCTCAAATTTCTTGATAAAGTTTCTGACGAAGGTCTTAAGAGATTTAAAACTGAGGCAGAAAATATCTCCAAGTTAACGCATCCTAATATTGTTCCAATTTATGAAGTTGGTTCTATAGATGGAAAGTACTACATAGCTATGAGATATATTGAAGGGAAAACACTCAGTAAGCTTATAGGCATTCTTACTCTCAAAGAGTATGTACAAATTATCAAAGAAGTATGCAAAGCAATCGAGTATGCTCATAGCCAGGGGATTATTCACAGAGATCTGAAGCCTCAAAATATTATTATAGATGAAAAACAAAATGTGTTTGTTATGGATTTCGGGCTTGCAAAACATCTTAATACTGATCAGTTAACGATTACCGGTGAAATTTTAGGCACTCCCGGGTTTATGTCCCCTGAACAGGTTAAGGGTGAAGAAGCGGATTTCAGAAGCGATATATTCACTCTTGGAGCGAGTCTATATAACTGCATAACAGGGGTGTTGCCATTCAGCGGAAATAATTCATCTGAAGTTATATTGAGAGTCCTCGACAGCGAGGTGATACCGCCTCGAAAATTGAATAATAAAGTGCACCGGGATCTCGAAATAATTGTCCAGAAATGCCTTAGTAAAGATAAAAAGCTAAGGTTCCAAACGGTTACTGAGCTCAGGGAAGATCTGGAAAGATTTCTTCAGGGAGAGCCGATTAAGGCAAGACCTCTTTCCCCTTTCTATATAATTCGAAAAAAGGTCATCAAGTACAAATCGCACATTATAATCGGCCTCTTAGTCATGGGACTTACGCTTCCTTTTGTGATTCCTCTTATTAATAAAACGCATGGGCAGGAACAGGTAAGTCTGAAAATGAAAAATGTGACAGATTTTATCAAGCAAAGACGCTATGATGATGCTATCTCAGAATTGGAGCAGGTGTTGAAGATAAAACCTGATTACGCTCTTGCGCATACAAAGCTTGCAGATATTTTTCTGGAAATAAAAAAGCAAGATAAGGCGCTTTTTCATATTGAAGAAGCTCTTAGACTCAACAAAAGCTCAATTGACTATTATACTTTGGGTCAGATACATCTTGATCTGGGGAATTATGTAAAGTCTGAGTCAGCTGCCAGAGAGGCGATTAAGCTGGATCCCAAGTGTGCTGATGCCTACAGTCTTCTTGGATATTCTCTTCTCCAACAAAATAAACTTCAGGAAGCAGAAGAAAACACCCAAAAAGCTGTCTCATTAAAAAATGATTCTGCAAATATTTATGTAAATCTATCCAATATTCATATTGCTCAAAATAGACTTAAAGATGCAGAGGATGACTTAAAAAAAGCGATTAGTATAGCTCCTAAC
>JACQRL010000392.1 GCA_016206485.1 Planctomycetota bacterium
GTATTTAGATTGAAAAACGTTTGACAAGGAGGGATTAGATTGGAACTGCTTAAGGAAGAAAGGTATACGAAGATTGTGGACCTGCTTAAAGACCAGAGAAGAGTCAGGGTTTCTGAATTAGCTGAGTTATTTAATACTACTGGCGTTACCATCAGGCGGGATTTGAGAAAATTAGAGCAGGAAGGAATGCTTCACAGAACCTATGGTGGTGCAGTAAGTAATGATAAAGTTGGTTTTGAGTTTTCATTTAGGGAGAAGATATCAAGGTATATGGAAGAGAAAAAGAGGATAGGAGAATATGCGGCTAATTTAATTGAGGATGGGGATACAGTAATAATCGGCTCTGGAACAACCTGCCTCCATTTGGCAAAAAGTATCAAAAATAAAAAAAGTTTAACAGTAGTTACTAATGCCTTGGATATTATATCAGAGTTACATTCATATAAGAACATCAGCGTAATTCTGCTTGGTGGGGTTTATCTGCCTGATTCATTCTCCTTGGTTGGGCCAATGCTAACAAAAATTATTGGTGAGTTACATGTAGATAAATCCTTTCTGGGAACTGATGGAATAAGTCCGTCAATGGGAACTACCTCAGCCGATGTTCGTGCAGCAGAGGTTAATAGATTGATGCTACAGGCAGCTAAGGAACGCATTATTGTAACTGACCACAGTAAGGTTGGCAAGGTTTCTTTTGCAAGCGTTCTTCCTGTTAAAGAGATAAATAAACTAATCGTTGACACAGGAATCAGAGAAGAAGATAAGATGGCTTTTGAAGAAAAAGGTGTTGAAGTCATCGTTGTCTGAAATGGTATAACAACAAATATTAGGTAGGGCACTCCTTATGCTTACTTGGTTATTCACAAACTATCATAAATTTGTTGAAGATAGTAAAAAGGTGAAGGTTCTTTGAGAATCGAAAGAAATGCTACCAGCTAGTCTCTGGCAGCGGGGATCTTTATTCAGGATGTAGAATAGAGGTTAATGGACCCCAAATTTAAAAGGGAAGGAGGGATAAAATAATCCAGAGTCGGCTGTTTATAATAATAGATGGGTTGAATTAGGAGAATGAGTTCTAACAAAAAAGAATTGTAAAAATAGAAAAGAGATAAGGAGGAGGTTATGAAAAAGCAAAAGATAGTTGCAGGGATAATAGGTTTGTGTTTAGCAGTATTTTGCCTGGGGTTCGGACCTGGAGTTCAGGATGCCAGTGCTTTGGACCAGATACTTCTGAGCCACACCAATAGCCTGCATTACCTGGTGGAGATAGATCTTACTCCCAGCGGGCCCGACCTGGGCAAATGGGATTATATGCTGAGCGGTAAACCGAATGTTGCATCCTACGGAGTTGCAGGTAATTTTTTTGGAGACGGCAAAGACTGGGTCATCATTCGCCATCTGAATGGCAATAATTACCTGTGTGATGTAGTTGAAGGGTCTTGGAGTCCAAGCCCCGACCTACAAGTCGCACACTATATGCCGGGAGATATGCCGGGAGGTGTTAGTGGGGTTGTATCCTACGGGGTTGCAGGTAATTTTCTTGGGGATGGCAAAGATTGGATTATCATTCGCCATGTGAATGGCAGTGATTACCTGTGTGATATAGACCCAGATACCTACGCGCTACGACTCAAATATTGGATGCCGACCACTGGTAGCGGGGTTGTATCCTATGGAGTTGCAGGTAATTTTTTTGGAGACGGCAAAGATTGGATTATCATTCTCCATGCGAATGGTAATGATTACCTGTGTGACATAGACGTAACTACCTATGACAAATTACAAATCGTATACTATATGCCATTTGCTGCTAGCCAGGTTGCATCCTACGAGGTTGCAGGTAATTTTCTTGGAGACGGCAAAGACTGGATTGTCATTCGCCATGCAAATGGTAATGATTACTTGTGTGATATATCTCCTGTAGATGCTACCTACGACTTACGGGTCGTATACTATATACCGAGCGGTGGTAGTAACCCGGTTACATCCTACGGAGTTGCAGGTGACTTCGTAGATTTGCGGGGTTATAATGCTGGGTATGCGGACGGTTCCGAGTATGTTATTGGCATGCTGCCTCCGGGAATAAGGAAGAACCTGAAGAATCAACGGGGATTTACCAAACCTGATTTCCCGGGTGGATTCTAACACCCTGAGAATATTATTAGTTGGGCTTGGCAGGGGGTTTTCTCCCTGCCAAGTCTATGTTTGTGTGCCGGTCATACGTGAGAGTTTAATAAATACAGGAGATGTGTATTTATCGCATGTTATGTATGAAAGGGGTGAGTTAAAATGGTAAAAATTAACAAAGTACTAAACAAAGCACTGAGATTAAGTTTAATTTTTGTGCCACTGATAATAATTACTATTGGGTACGTAGTTCTATTCGACCAAACAGATGCCAATGCTGCTATTCGTTATGCGCATCAATTTCCGGGTGCTGATGCTGGAGAGAAAATTCAAGCAGCATTAGCTGACCTGCCTACAACAGGAGGTGTAGTTGATGCTAGGGGTCTTGAGGGTAATCAAGTTATTTCTATCCAACTTAATCTGAATAAA
The DNA here is from genome assembly GCA_016206485.1 of Planctomycetota bacterium. GTDB lineage: Bacteria > Planctomycetota > MHYJ01 > JACQRL01 > SBBU01 > JACQRL01. Next base: position 2,557 of record JACQRL010000392.1, read on the forward strand.
GCCAATACAAAATTACTTCTTGGAGAAGCCACTTATAGTCTTAGTGCTGGTATACGTATAAGTGCCAATAATGTCACAATCGAAGGACTAGGACCCGGTGCTACTATCCTCAAAGTGAATGCCCAAAGCATCACTGCAATCGATACCCCGTCTCCTTCCAGTCTAGGTGGGATCATAATTACTGATTTAGAGATAGATGGGAACAGGGCAAATATCGCATTCCCGTTAGATGACCTTACTGGACATGGGATTAGATTTGACGGAGTAACGCACAGTCATGTCATGCGTACATTCATCCACGATACAGTCTTTATGGGCATCAACTTTTATTATTCAGATGATAATATAATTGGCTGGAATCGATTAGAAAACATAGGGAAAACTGGAATACCGCCGGGGACTTCTGCGTTCTATGGGATTTATATAGAATACTCCAATAGCCGCAACAAAATCGTCTTTAACCGGCTGGCAGGGGTTCGAGAAGAAGCTATTAGAATACGTACTGGACCAAACACCCAAAACGAGGAAAATCTCATTCTTGGGAATCATATTGGTTCTGCTGTGGATGGCGTGCGGCTTGTTGAGGATTTGGGTTCTAATGGCATCCTTCGAGGGACAATCATTGCACAAAACAATATTCTAAATATAACGGAGGTCGGGATAAGAGTTTCTAATACAGTTGCCTCCAACCAAATTGTAGATACTTCGATTATGGATAACATTATAATCAATTGTGGCGTGCACGGAATTGATATTTCCGCAACCGCAGGGGCAGTAAAGAGAACTAAGGTTATTGGTAATACAATACGTGACTGTACTGGTGTGTATAGCCGTGCTATTAGTCTTGGAGTAGGAGCAGAAAACTCTCTTGTTTCGGGTAATATAAGCTACAATAATACTAACCACATCATAAATGATGGAGCTTCTTCCTTAATCTATGGAAATCGACAAGATGATAATAGTGATTTGCGATTATGGGGTGATGTTCGACAAACACAAGGGACGGCCCTGAAGCAGGACAATACAAGTGGAACTCCCCTGCGGCTCTTCACTGTTGATGGTTCAGATCGCATGAGGTTAAATCCTGACGGAAATATGCTTTACTTTGGTAATTTAACTGGCGGTGTTTTCTTACCCCTTGCTACCGGGGAAGACCTCGGTTCGGGAACGAACCGATGGAATGCATCCTTAGAAAGCGTTACGGTTTACAACTCGCTCAGCCCTAACATTTCTGGGAATTCCCTTGGCTCCTCTACGAACCAATGGAGGGTGTATACGCAAGTAGTTGCAACAGGCTCGCTTCCTCCCGCTGGGCCTTCAATGGATGGAGTCTTAATAATAGAGGACGCCGGTGGTGAAGACAGAAATCTTATTATCTATGGTGGGGGCCAGCGATTTCGAATTGACGGAAAACAGTCCTTCTAATGCTTCAAGCCTTGGAAGCCGAATCACTGGATGAGAGCTTTTTCAAGTTGGTCTCAGTCACTTTATTATACCAGGAATTCCAAAGTTACCCTCATCTTAATCCTCTCTCCCCTCAGGTGAGAGGGAAGGGTGAGGAGGTAAGTTCAAGAAGGGCTAATTTAGTGTGCAGGAATTTTAGATTAGGATTAGACCTTACATAAGCTAACAATACGGGTGACAAACGAAGGGGGTGGGATGAATAGAGATTTGGTAATTTTATTAAGTTTAACATTATTGTTTAACGTCGTAGGCTGTGAGGGAAAAAAGACTAAGGTAGATAAGGTAGTTCTTCGGTATGTAAGTTTTGAAGTCATGCCATCTCAGGTTGCTACCCATAGGGCAATTGTGGATAAGTTTAACGAAAGCCAGAAAGATATATTTGTTAAGCTTGAAATAGCACACAGGGGTACGGAAGAAATCTTGACCCAGATAGCTGGCGGAAATGCCCCAGATGTTTTTCTCTGGTCCGTAGAATATGTTTACTCCCTTGTAAAAAGAGGTGCATTATTAGAACTTACTCCCTTTCTCAAATCATCTGATATAAATATTAATGACTATTTTACTGAACTCTTTGACCTGGTTACCTTACACCTTGATGAGAGACTCTATGCCTTCCCGATGGGCTGGGGTGTTGAGGCACTTGCTTATAATAAAGACCTCTTTGATAAAGCTGGTATTGCATATCCAGATGAAAACTGGACATGGAATGATTTTGTGAACGCAGCTCAAAAATTGACTGTAAGAGAAAATGGTAGAGTTGTCCAGTATGGAACTATAATGCCCTCAGACCATGTTGTTCTGCTCAGTTTTGGTGCAAAAAGATTTAACGACAATCTTACCCGATGTACATTGGATAGTCAGGAAGCAAAAGATGCCTTTCAGTTTCTGGTAGATTTGAGTGATAAATATAAGGTTATACCAAATCTATCGTCTATGTCGTGGAGGGAACAATACAGGACTGCCATTGATATGTTCATGAACAAGAGGGTGGCTATGTACATGGCTGCCTCATTCCAATTTGAGGCGTTGTCAAAATTAACTAATATCCGTTGGGATATTGCTCCAATTCCAAGGTTTGATGGGAGGAAAAGAAGGTCGGCTCCCGGTCTTAATACCCTGGTTATCTATTCTAAGACAAAATATCCTGAACAAGCCTGGAAATTTATTAAATTTGCCTGCGGCAAAGAAGGTCTGCAATTATTAGGAAAGAATACTATTCCAGCCCATAAAGGGGTCGCCTATGAAAACTTCTGTACGCCACCCCCGGAACATATAAGGGTCATAATAGACCAGTATGAAGAGTCAAGCCCGCATCCAGAAGGATATACTGATTGGGGAAGGGAGTTCTTAGAAAATGTCTATTTCACAGAGCTGGAGAAAATGCTTTTAGGCCTTCAATCAGTGGATGAGACGGTTAAAAATATGGTAAAAGAAGGAGAGAAATTCCTGAGGCCTCAATAAAGACAAGAGGGTTAGTTGTTAAATAGGTTCAACAAGGTGAAGTAATGAGAAAGAATAAGGGATTGGCAAAATTGCCTCTGGTATGGAATAAGCCAATAGACCCGTCCAAGGACAGAGATTTTAAAAATCACTTTACAAAACCGCTTACTTTAGAAGAACTGGGAGGGTCTTATCTCACAGCCGGAATGCGCAATTTTGAAAGGACGAATGATATGATAAACCTGGAGAAACTGCGTCAGAGCCTTGACCAGTGGCATAACCCGAATTTGAAGCCAGGCGAGTCCAGTAGAGACCTCATGTCCCATAACTTTGGTTCTGCTCTATGGTTAAATAGCAATTTCCTAATGGCAAAGAACTGGAAGGAGGCGGTTGAAGAAGTAAGAAAACGTAAACTATACATCCATGATATTTGGGGTATTGTTCCCGGCTTGAAAGAACGGGATAAAGACGGACTTTGTCTCGTAGTTGAGGATGATGTCCAGGAATATCTTAATACCAATCTCGGTAAATATTTCATTGGTTGGGAGAATGGCGAACATGATGGTCGGTGGTTCTGGCAGGTTATGCGTAACTATCCGCCACCGGTTAACAGAGAGGAAGCATACAGGTATTTCATGGGTTGGTTCAAATCTTTCTTTGCCAATCTGAAAAACTACGTTACCTCTCTATGTGGTCTAACTTTTCCCCATTATTTTGCACAGATTGACGGAAATCGTATGGTCGGTGCAGAATTTATCCAGGCTTTGCCAAGCATACCAATGTTGTCTGCCTGGGTGAGAGGGGCGGCACGGCAGTACCAGATGCTCTGGTATGGAAGTATTAGCATCTTTAATTTTTTTGGGGGCAAGGTCTTTGGAGAAGATAAATTTAACAATCTGAGTTTCTGGTCAGATTTAAATCTTGGTGAAGGAAATCCTTGTGCCCAGGGAGGTCCTGACCGTGGACCTTCTATAAGCCTTTTTAAAAAGACCTGGTATCTTTTATTTATGTATGGTATAAATATTGAGGTTCTGGAGGAATCTCAATTTTACAGACCTGCAGGACCTGTCCTACCTTCAATTCTTTCACGGGATAGGGATAGAGAAAAAGAAATTGCCCCTGAAGCCAAAAAGGAGTTTTTAAGTCCCCTCGGTAAGATGCAACTTAAAGCAACTTCTTTCTGTGTAAAAAATGAGTATCGCCGTGGTGTTCAATATTGCCCAGTGGCTTTCTTACTCGATTTTTACTGTGGTTGGGTTCCCCCAAGGCATTTTTACTCAGACTCTTTCTATACTGTCTGGGGAGGTATTCCATATGAAAAGGGTGACCACCAGATTGACCTTGTCTTCAGAGAGGTGTATCCCGGCTATCAGGACTGCCCATATTTCCAAAACGGCAGGGGGTACCTTACACCAACTCCATACGGAGACATAGCTGACGTGCTTCTTTCTGATGTCAGGTCTGAAATTCTCTTTAGGTATCAGGTAGTCCTTTTGTTGGGAGAAATCTCGGTTAAAGGAGAACTTCTTAAGAAACTTTCTGACTTTGTAATAAAAGGCGGAATAGTCATCTGGAGTCTACCGCAGTTAAGTGAAGAAGCACTCAAACTAAGCGGCATAAAAAAGGTTGGGAAGGAGATAAGAGCGAGAGAAAGCCATAGTGTTAAGACAAAAAAGATTTACCGAGAACTTCCTTTTGTTTTTTCAGAAGTGGTTACATCCAGAGTCAAGGTTCTCATTGAAACGGATAATGGCAAACCTTTGGTTATCAGCAAACGACTGGGAAAAGGTAAGATTATAACTTTAATTGTCCCATATGGTATTACGAGCCGGATACCCGAATCACACCCTATAATTGGGGGAGACCCTGAAAATGATATAACCACACTTTCTTTTCTTAACAAACCAATTGGTTCTCCATACCGTCTCCTGCATGGAGTAAAAGAGGTGGTTTTAGGCATTATTGATTTATGCAATCTTCTGGATGTTTCTGCCTCACTTGACCCAGACAACATAAAGTCAAAACCGGAACGTAATGTAAAGGTACAGTACCTGACCAATCTTACTGACAGACCCGATAAACTTATTGTAACAGTCATTAACAACGAGCCGGTTGTTGCTTATCTACGTCTGAAAGTGAAAGGAGCAAAACTTATAAAGGTAATAGACCTTATGCGCGATGAGCAACAATTGCCAATAACCGATGGTGCATTATCACTTACCCTATTTCCAGGAGACAGTGCCGATTTCAACATTTATATACTTGAACTCCTCCTGGAGAAACCAGTCATGCAATTTATTGAAAGCGAACTATGAAGAACAGAAATATTGGTATTAACGCCTCATATTTTTATCAGGATACACTGGTTTCTTCTGTGAAAAGATTGGCAAAAGCAGGTTTCAGGAAATTAGAGGTTACTGGTATTGCCTTGAATAATCTTTCTCCTGTTAAATTCAAGGAACTTGCAAAATTTATTGAAGAAGAAGGCATTGACTGCACTTCTATCAATGTAGTCGGTGACCTTGTTCCTGTCAACTTAGGAAACCTTGCGGCTTTCAATGACAAAGAACGTAATAATGCGCTCTCACACGTTAAACAGTCTTTAGATTATGCCTGTAGACTAAAATGCCCTGTGGTCGTATGCGACACTGGCACAAGTACCGAGGACCTTGAACCTTATGCCAAACAGGATGAGTGTTATTTTACTGCTCTGTCTGGAATAATAAATTACGCTTCATCCTTAGGCATAAGAATTCTACTCCTTAATGTTCCTGGCAGACGGTGGATTCCTTGGGATGGCTTACCACCTGATAAAACCAGGGTTGTAGAACGGCATGTTTGGCCATGGCGTGCATGGCCCAATGAAGAAGAAGTCCTTAAAAATATTTCGGGGAGGTTCAAGAAAAATATATCCTGGGCTTTTGATACTGCCAATGCCATTGTTGCAAATGGTAGCACAACATTAAAACTTGAAGACCGAATTTGTTTATACTTTAAATATGGACTGGATATAGTCTATTTGGCTAACCATCCCGGACCATACAACAGAGTATGGCACCGATTACTTCTACACCAGCCTTTATGGAATGGATTCTACAAATATCGGGATTACAGGAAATTGTTAAAACTTCTTGTAGAAAAACATTTTCATGGTAATCTTATGTTGCAGATAGCAGAAAAATGCCCGAATGAAATATCCCTGAAGAAAAGTCTTACAATACTGCAATGAGGATAGTATTTTTAAAATTGAATAGGTAGTTCAAGGAAAGAGATAGGAAGAGATGTTCAAAACAAAATAGAGTTAGTAAAAGAAGGAGACGAAAAAATGAAATTCGGAGTTCACTCTTTTATATGGACAAGTCAATGGAATGATGATAGTCTTGAATTAATTGACAAAGCAAAATTCTTTGGATTTAACTTCATTGAGATTCCTCTTGTAGACCCTTCTCTTGTTACACCTGAAAAGATAAAGAACAAACTGCAGCAGACAGAGATTGATTGCTGTGTAGCCACCTGCTTAAATGAGAAGACAGACCTTACTTCTTATGACAAGGATATTCGTAGAAAAGGGATTGAACATCTAAAAAAATGTATAGATGTTACTGCAGAAATAGGTGCCAGAATTCTATGTGGTCCGATATACTGTGCATTTGGCAAGAAAGTTGGACGTCCTGCTAGATTAGATGAATGGAAGTTTGCAGTAGATTCCCTCTTTGAAGTTGCCACTTTTGCTCAACAATACAAAGTAGATTTAGGATTGGAACCACTTAACCGCTATGAGGAATATCTCATTAATACCGTGGAGCAGGCTAAAAGAATAGTTCAAGATATTGGAAAGCCAAATGTTAAGATTCAACTCGATACTTACCATATGAATATAGAGGAAAAAAGCCAGTATACTGCCATAAAAGAAACAGGTCACCTACTCTGCCATATTCATCTTTGTGAAAATGACAGGGGTATTCCTGGAACAGGACAGTGTGATTGGGAAGGTATATTCAGGGCTCTTTCAGAGATTGGCTATAAAGGCTCATCGGCGATTGAAGGATTCTTTACAACCATACCAGAGATTGCGGCAGCAACCTGTATATGGAGAGAACTTGCCCCAGACCCGGATACACTTGCCTGCGAGAGTCTGAAATTTTTAAAAAGTATGGCAAAAAAGTATATGTTAATTTAAATTTTGCTAACAAGGTCAATAAAATACGAAAATTAGTTAAAAATTCAATACAGTACTGGGCTTGATTACACTGAAATAAAAAAGAAGCCAGAGCCTTTAAAAAAAGAGGAAGATAGTGTATAATAGGGGATGAAGATGCTCACTCGCTTTGAGAATGTGCATTATAGAGCCAGTGAAGGGACTGAAAACTGTTTGTTTAACCCTAAAAAACGATATGTGTCTGCCAAACACATACATGCCTTCAGTTTAATCGAACTACTTGTGGTCGTTGCCATTATTGCTATTCTGGCGGCTCTGTTATTGCCTGCTCTCAAGAATGCACGGGATAAAGCCAAGCAAGTAACTTGTATGAATAGTCTGAAGCAAATATACCTTGCGTTTATGATGTACGCTAATGATAACGACGATTGGTTCCCAATTAATTTCGGGCAAGGTTATGGACCGAATGAGCCTTATACATTTGAACAAGAAGGGCCGGGATATGAATATTCACAGGACTGGTGTTATTCCCTCATCACGGGGAATTATATCACCGCGCAAACAGCCCGGTTTGGTTGTCCCAGCAACAGGAATTTGTTAGTATGCAGAACCTATGGTTATAATTTCCAAAGACTGGGCGCTTGTCCAGGTGACATTGCTTTAGGTCCTCCTTGGGCACACATTAAGACAACTCAAGTTCAGAGCCCATCCTCGGTAATTCTGGTAGGTGACGCTCCCAGCCACCCTACTGAGTGGTGGTGGCGTGGATATAGTATTTACTATATTTCGCCTCAATGGTGGTGGGAATCATACGCCCCACCTGGTCACCCGGGAGGAAGTTATGCAAATACAACAGGATGGATTAATGTCGTCTGGTGCGACGGCCATATATCTGCAATAGCCAAAAAAGAACTTATCAACAATCTGACAAAATATTTAAGTGACGGTATTTAATACAAAAAGAAATGGCTAAAAGGATTAAAATTTTCATAGAGTTAAAAGGAAAGAAGGTAGATTTTTAATGAACCCAAATAGGATGAAAGCGAAAGTTGCTATCATCGGTACTCTTAATATGGAGTTAAATCTGGGAATTTTTCAGAAAATTCCAGATTGGGGAAGACAGGTACACGCTTCTAAGTACGAGATTACGGGGGCTGGTTCGGCGTTACGTGTAGCCTTTCCTTTACTAAGATTAGGAGAGAGAAGCTGCATCTTTGGTAAAGTAGGAAATGATATTTATGGTCAGTTGATTCAAGAGACCATTCAACAGTCTGGCTTGGGTGGCCAAGGGGTTGAAATAGATAGAAATCTTCCGACTGGTATCTGCATCTCTTTAGTTGGAAAGACAAAAGATAGGATTTTAGTTAGTTACTTAGGTGCGTTAGGTTCTTTCTCAGAAGAAGATGTAATGAACCATTATTCTTTAATTAGAAATACCCAGATTCTTCTCATAACTGGCTACTGCAATTTACCAGGTCTCGGCAGTCGTGGAACAAAGAGATTACTGCAGAGGTGTCAAAAAGATGACATCCTTACTCTATTTGACCCTGGTTGGGATGCTTCAGGATGGAAAGAAAAGAAGAAGGAGGTTCTTTCTCTCCTCCACTACATTGACGTATTTCTTCCTAATCAAGAGGAGGCTATAGTTTTAAGTGGTTCTAAAAAGCCGCAAGAAATGGCTAAGTGCTTTCTTTCTAAAGGGATAAAAAGGGTATTTATTAAATTGGGAGGTGAGGGAAGTTTTGGTGCTGATAGACAGGGGGTTTTTCTCCAAAAAAGTTTTAAGGTTAGGGTTGAAGACCCTACTGCTGCTGGTGAGGCCTTTAATGCCGGTATCATCTGGTCTTTACTTCAGAATCTGGACCTCAAAGAATCTCAGAAATTTGCCAATGCCTTGGCTGCTCTCAGTATTTCCAAATTTAGTAAGGAGTATCCGACAATTGAAGAAGTAAAGAAAATGGCAAAAAAGGCAAAATAAGTCTGGAGTTTGCGTAGCAAGAGTGAAGTGGTGAAATCCATGAAATAAGTTGCATGCATTTTTAGATTAAGTGGAAGGGAATATCTGGACAAACAGAGTAGAAAGAAAAATTAGAAAGGAGTATTAAAAATGCTTAAGCATGGTCAAATTTATCAGGAATCAGTAGAAAAGAGCCTGTCATGGATGCTTAGACAGATTAATCCGGATGGAACTATAAATCCAGTAGGAAAAGGAGCAATAGCCTATTATAAAATCCCTCTGGCTTTGGTTCTTGGTGGTAAAAGCATAGAAGCTAAAAAGGTTATTGACTGGATAGTTAAAGAAACTATGGAATCATCCGATGGGGACATTAAGAGCGAAAAAAGGCAGAAATTCGCTCTTGATTACTATACATACCCAAACACGTGGGTCTGTCTTGCATCACATCTACTTTCACTTTTTGATATTTCTTACCCCATATGGAATTATATCGCAACTTTTCAGGATCCAGAGACCGGAGGTTATTGCTCTCGGTCTCCCTTCGCCCCTGATAAAGATAATCTTCAGGATATGATTTCTTCTGCCTGGTCCTCAATGGTAGGGCTCCACTTAGGTAAATTAAAAGAGGCTGTAAAAGCAGCTGACTTTTTAGAGATGATGGTAAAAATTCAACCTGATTTTCCCCGGAGGCTTTACTATTATTGGTATCCGAAAAAAGGGCTGGTGACTAAGAAACCCCCAGAGGAACCTGATGAACGTTTCATACGTATTGATACTGAAGATAAGACTGAAAACTTCTACTATATTGTGGGAGCTGTAATGGCTTTCTTGGCTAAACTTTATACTATAACTAAGGAAAAGAAACATCTTCAATTGGCAGAAACCTTCTTTGATTTTGTAAAGCGCGCTCCAGAAACTCTATACTCTTCTGAGTCATGCGGAAAATTGTGTTATGGGTCAACACTTCTTTACCGCGCTACCAGAGAATTAAAATATATTGAAGCCGCAGAAAAATTCATGCTTTCTGTCATTAAAATTGGAGAAAAAGATGGTTACTGGATAAGAGGGGGGGTGCCGACCATTTCTTCTACGGCTGAATTTTGTCTTTGGTTCTATAACCTTCTCTTTATTGGATGGAATGGGAACAAACAAAAAAGTATAATTTAGCATACCTCGTTGAAAGTGAGACAAACGGGAAGTCAAAGATGATAAAAAGTACAGAAAAAATAAAGGTTGGGTTGGTAGGAGCTGGTTATATGGGGGCTGGTATTTTAAATATCATTTCTCATGCAAGAGAGATGGAAGTGATTGCTCTCTTTGATGAAGAAAAAGAGAGAGGGAAGTCAGTTAGAAAGAATTGCGCTTCAAACTCTGTTGTTATCTCAGAAAAGATTGAGGAACTTTGTAGTATGCCTTCAGTTGACATAGTAGTCGATGGAACACCTGACCCAGAAATAGGGGCTGAAGTTGCCTTTTGGGCTACCAGGTACCGAAAGGACATTGTCTCGGTAAATATTGAAGCTGATGCAACCATTGGTCACAGCATAAAACAGTTAGCCAAGCAGGCTGGTACTGTTTATAGCGTAACTCTTGGCGATGAACCAGGGGAACTGATGAAGTTTTATAACCATCTCACTTTTTTGGGTTTTGAAGTAGTTGCAGCTGGGAAGGGTAAGAACAATCCTCTGGATAGGAGCGTTACTCCCCAAACGGTTAACTTGCCTGACAATGGTATTTCGGCTGAGCAGGTAACTTCGTTTGTAGATGGAAGTAAAACCATGTTTGAAATGGCTTGTCTTTCAAACGCCACTGGTCTTGTTCCTGACTGTCGGGGTATGCATGGCCCAAAGGCTCAGACTATAGATTTGACCTCTATTTTCCGGCCAAAAGAAGAAGGTGGAATTCTTAGTAGCAAAGGAGTTGTTGATTATATTACTGGTTCTGAGATTTCCGGGGGTATATTTATTATCGTTTTTACTGAAAATAAGCGTCTTCAGAGCGACTTACGATATCTAAATATTGGGACGACAGGTCCCTACTATCTTTATTACCAGCCATTCCACAACTGGTTTTTAGATATCCCCCTTTCTATTTACAATGTCACCCGTAAGGGGCAAGTAGACATTGTTTCCTTAGATGTTCCAACTTCAGAAGTAATAGCAGTAGCCAAGCGAGATTTAAAAAGGGGTGAAATTTTAGATGGGGTTGGAGGCTATGACCTTTATGGGTTAATTGAAAAGAAAATTGTTGCCCAAAAAGAGGGTTTTTTCCCGTTTGGTCTGGCCAAAGGTAGCGTTCTGCATAACTCAGTAAAAAATAACTTCCCACTCACCATGGATGATGTAGAGATTAATTCTGATTCTCGTATAGTTAAACTCTGGAAGGCAGGAAATCAAAAAGTTTGTGATGGAAAAGAAAGTTGAAATAAAACCCTGTAGCCCAAGGATAAGATTTGGAACCAATGTAAACTTTTATTTGTTTGTGTACGCTCCTAAGGATATATTTATGATCAGGCTTCAGACACATGGTCTCTAAAGGTTTGATACAGACATTATACATCTATGATGACCAAACAAGATCTTATCAACAATCTGGTAAAGTATTTAGTTGACGATATTTAATAGGAGGAGAAATGGATAAGTTAATAGGAGGAGAAATGGGTAAGAGGATTAAACTTTTCTTGGTTTATAGTTTTTTCTGTGGAGTAATCTCTTGTCCACTCTTTGCTGGGCAAGTGCTCTTAGATGATGATTTTGCCAATTTTAATTCCAATATGTGGAAGGTGGATAAACCCGAATCTTTTGTAGCTACCGATTCTGTAATGAATATCGGAAGGGTACACGATATTTTAGCAGATAAACATGCCAGCCCGAGTGCCCGGCTTACTTCGTTTGATTATTTTCGCTACGTCACTCTTGAAACAAGGATAAAGTTAGTGACCAAAGATTTTACCAACCGTTATTACTATTTTGGATTTTTCAATCGTAAAGACTGGGGGCAAACGAACTGTTGGATTGTAAGTAGTGGAGATACACTCATATTGCAATCCAAGAAAAAAGGCGGTCAGTTGTTCAATGTCGCTTCACAAAGTGGTTTCTTACCTGGACGCTGGTATGAGATTAAAATATTCTGGTCTCGGGAGATAGTGGAATTTTTTGTAGATGGAAAAAGCATCGGTTATTCTAATGACCCGCGGGCAATCCCTGATAACTTTATGCCAGCTGTCTTTGATATCTATGCCAGCGACGGTGGTTATATCGGAATGCAGGTTGATTATGTAAAGATATTCGGAGAAGAAAAGATTTTCTCTTCAAGGCCTACTACAAATGTCCATCTGCCTAAAAACAGCGACCTTTATCCTCAGGAGATTTGCCTGCCTGATGTAGTCCCAAATATTTCATTATCAATGGACCAAAGCGAGGAGAAGGTTCTTATGGAAAACAAACACTACGCTGTTTTTTTATCGTTGAAAAAAGGGCTTTCTATCAGTGGGGCATTGAATAAGTATAACAGAATTGATTGTTTTACTCCTTCCGGCAGTAGGGTCTTCATGGCAATGGTAAACGGCAAAAGGCTGGATTCTCGCGATTTCACAGTTGTCAATAAAGAAATAGACTCCTGGGGAAAAAACCAGAAGGCTCTCAAACTCTTTTTAGAGTTGCAGGAACCGAAGGTTGAAATAGTTTTAACTGCAATAGTTGATAATTCACCAAATATAAAGTTTGAATTTGTCGTCAAAAACAGTGGTTCTAAAAAATTGACTTTCACCCCAACCTTCCCTTTGTTAGAAAATGTGCTGATAGGTTCTTCAGAAGAAAGTTACTACTTTTACCCATACCAAGGAGGGTGGTGCGGTAACGCCCCTTACGATTTACGAGAAGAATATGGAAGCTATTGCTGGATGCAGGTAATGAGTGTTTTCAACCCTGAAACTAGTGGTGGCATTAGCACATGGGTGGAGGATAAGACTGGTGGTTTGAAGGTGATGACCTTGAGAAAAGTTGAAAAATTGAATTACGAACCGATTCCACATAATCAGATTTCCCTCAAACAACTTGACCCGGGAGATATGATTAATAGTCTTAACCCGGGAATTGTAATGGCTGTAACACAGATGGAAAAAGAGATTGCTCCCGGTAAGAGCATATCTTTACCTCAAGTTATTGTTGCCATACATTCCGGAGATTGGCGTTATGCACTTGACCAATACAAAAAATGGTCGCGCACTTGGTATCGCCACACTAAAAGTCCTGAATGGCTTAATAGGTATTTCAACAATATCTCGGTTCATGACGGAGGGGGGAATTCTGGTTTTGAACAGGGTTATTACTCTACCAAAGAGAACCGATATATCGCCACCGAATTTATTAGACCTGACAGGGAAGACCATCTTATGGAATGGGCTTATTGGTGGAATTACTGCAAAGACCCGAATATCCCTTGGGCAAGGGTGGCAATGAAAAGTTGGATGGGCGACTACTACTATCCTGAAGACAGAGGCGGATTAAAAGCAATAGTTGAAGAAATCAAAAAATGTCAGGATAAAGGTTCAAGAATCCGGCTTTACATGGAGGTCACCCTGTGCTGGAAAGATACGGATATCGGAAAAGCGCATGGCAAAGACTGGGCAAGGATGGATGCACCAGGGGTTTACAACCGGGATTACTGCGTTGAACCTGAAGATGGCTGGGTTGTCTGCCCGTATGAAGAAGGCTGGCAGGATTATATAGCCAAGAGGTTCGCTACGATTATTAAAGAGACCGGCGCAGACGGTGTCCGGCTTGACCGCGGTGCAATAATGTACCCTTGTTTTAATGCTGGACACAAGCACTACAACGGTACCTTAGAAAGCACGGTTCCAGCGAAAGAATGGGCTAATTTTCTAAAGAAAGTGGTAATCGCGGTACGGAGGGAAAATCCAGAGGCATGCGTCTATACCGAACATGCGGCATCCGACTATCTTACCCAGTTCTACGATGGTTCCACTGCCCAGCAATTTGAATGGAGATTTGCAGATTACGAGGATAAAAAAGCCCTTAATGTTTATGACCTGATTTTCTTCCGATTCCTTTTCCCGGAATTCAAACTATATAACTGGGGGCAAACTTTTGAGGACGGGGCTAAAACTTCGTTTTTCAATGCAGTCTGCTTTGAACGTAGCGACCTGAAAGATGAAGCCGAAGTTTATTATCTGGCGAGAACCGGCAAGGTTTTACGCGAGAGTGGAGACGTTTTTGCAACATTAGACCCAGTGCCCCTTGTCCCGACGAAGGTTGATTACCTCTACGCTAACAAATTCCCGTTAAAAAACAAAGTAATCTACACTATCTACAACAAAAACTCTTCTTTGGTTAAGGGAGAACTTATTGCGGTTCCTCATATGGTAGATTCCCACTATGTAGAATTACTCTATGACGAAGAGGTCCCTTTTATGTTAGACAGCAGAGAAGCACTTCTTTCTTTCAGCGTGGCCCCTAATGAGGTGGCGGCAGCCGCCCAATTACAAGAAATTTTAAAAGTTGAGCATAAGAGTACCCAGATAGTTATCAGGCTTAAAAATAAGATAAAATCTCCAAGGATAGAGGTATACTTTGACAATGATGCTGGTAAAGGTATTGCAGGTGGTCGTCTGATACCCCTAATAAACCAAGTTGCGGTTTTGAATGCAGAGGATTGTCCGAAGGACACAAAGATAATTGTTAAATTGTTCAGCGAGGGTTATCTGATGGATGAGGTGATAACCTATCTTACAACTCAGAAATGAAACCAGAAAATTAGTAAAAACAATTTTTGTAAAGAAAAAGGAGGGCGTCGTGGGAAAAAAGATATTGTTGATGTTGTTGAGTCTGGTAGTTATATTTTTAACAGTCGTTGATGTTTGCAGGGCTGCAGAGGAAATACTTTTCAGCGATGACTTTGATAGTTATGACATAAAAAAATGGGGTCCTCAACCTGCAAAAGGGGTAACCGTACAGGAAGGGAAACTAATTGTTGACAACCCCAAACCTAGTACTGGCATAGCATTTATTACTTCAACAAAAAATTTTCAGTTTGTCACCTTTGAAACCAAGGTTAAGTTCAACAAATTTAGCAGCGATTCAACTATTTTTTACTATTTAGGTTTCCAGAGTATTGCTCCCTGGGGTTACAATGTCTGCTGGATAACAATTCAGGATACCCGCTGTTTCGCATCTACTACTAAAGATCGTGGAAAATTAATCCGCGAACGTGCTGTTGATTTGGAACAAAACCGTTGGTATAATATCAAAATCGTCTGGGCAAGCGACAGGATAGAATTTTTCTTTGATGGAGAATCTGTTTACAAGACGCAGGATACAGAAGTGATGCCCGAGGTTGGTATGCCAGTTTTCTTAGGCGCCTATACCCTTGATACTGCTAAGGAGCCTGCTGATATGGAGATAGAGTGGGTTACCATAAAAGGTGAACCGAAGAAATGACAATAAATAATGTGATAAAAATCGCAATCTTTCTGCTGTACGGTTTATTTACAGTTGTTGCTGGTTTCACGGCACAGCTTGATACTCCTGAACAGACACACATCCGGATAATAGAAGGTTCTATTATAATTGAAAATAGGCATTACCTCTGCGAAATATCCTCGGTTAAAGGCTTACAATGGAGCAAGATGTTTAATAAGGCTGCGGAATCGGATTATCTCCTTTCGGATGATACTTCATCTCTCTTTCAGATTTTTGTAAAGAGGATTTGTCTTTACTCAACAGATTTTACGGTCACTGAGATTAAGTTAAGTGAGCAAGGCAATGACAAAAGTGTAAAAGTGTTTCTTACCTGTGCGAGCAAAAGTATAGATGCTGTTTTAACTATCACCTCAGACAACAGTCCACAGATACTATTTTCCCTTAGCATTAAAAACCAGTCCAATGATACAATAAAATTACAACCCATCTTCCCTGTTTTAGCAAGGGTTGCTATAGATAAAAATTTAGAAAATACTCATTATTTTTATCCATGGCGCAGTGGAATTGTTGGCAGTATTGACTGCGAACATACCGAGGAGTATGGTAACTGTGCATGGATGCAGGTAATAAGTCTCTTTAACCCGTTTTCTGGAACAGGACTTTACGTCTATCCAAAAGACAAGACCGGTGGGTTTAAAGGGCTGATGTTGAAAAAATCATCTCCTACATCAGAGACGGTTATCAGGCAGGCAGAGATAGTATTGCTGCTTGAAATGCCGAAAAGAGGCGTCTTTGATTTTGAAGAAGGGACAGGATTGGCTTACTATTACCCGGAAAGAGAAATCCAGCCTGGCAGGGAATATATACTGCCAGAAACGGTCATAAGTATCTATCGTGGCGACTGGAAAGAAGCCTTGCGTGACTACTCTGCCTGGGCGCATACTTGGTATAAGCACGTGGATACGCCGCAATGGTTCAAAAACTGCTTCAATTATATTATCGGGCAGCCACATATTTTTTACTCTGAGAAAGAGAAAAAATATATTACCAGTGAAAACCTCAAAGGTTCTGAACATATACTTCAGTGGTCTTTCTGGGATGATTATGAAGAACGGCCTAATTTAAATTATTCCCAGTTCGCGAGATACCGCCCTGGAGACTTTAACTATCACCAGAAACGGGGTGGTCTTAAGGTATTCAAAGA
>JACQRL010000387.1 GCA_016206485.1 Planctomycetota bacterium
CCTTTACAGTTTATTCCGATGACATAGTTTACACTTTTTTTAGGCATATAAGATCTATTAAAAGGAGGATTATATGCCATGGAAGGAGTGTTCAGTAATGATTGCTGGAAAGCAGCTGCCGCAAGCACACCTTTTTAACCGCTGATTCCACTGATAATATCATGAATTACACAGATTTAAATATGACCGAAAAGCAGTGTTTTTTTATCCGTGTAATCTGTTACAGTCTGTGGCATCTGTGTAGAAAGCTATTTATGACCCAGGGAAAGCGGACAAGGCCTCATTCTTCTTGCAAAACTTACTTATAAGTAATATTATGCGCTTATGAAGGTTCTGGTGCTAATGCTGGATTGCCGCAGGTGCAAGCATGTATGGGCCCCGAGAAAACATGAAGTAAAAATGTGTCCCAGGTGCAAAACACGATACTGGAATAAAACCAGGACGTACGACACCGCGCGCAAACAGAAAAGGCTTGTAAAGATTCTCTTTTCTTGTTTGGATACAGCAGATTTTTTGAGAAAGGCAAGAGATGATTTTAAAAGAACTGATTAGGTTTGTCGGGCAGTTATTTGAAAAATACCACGTGCGTTACTTTACGTTTGGAGCGGTTGGTATGGGGCTTTGGATAGAAGCAAGGGCTACCAAGGACTTAGACATTGTGCTCACGCCCGTGGGAAAGGGGTTTTTACGATCATGTATGGAACTGAAAAAAAATGGCGTAGAACTCACCAGTTCACTGCAAAGAAAGCTTAGAGAAGGGCGTACCATCAAGGTCCCTGTAAGGGGACGAATCACAAGATTAGATATGAAAAAGATAGAAACGGATTTCGATAGATCTGCGCTGAAAAGATCAAAACAAATAAAGACCCCAGACCTTACACTTCGTACGGCGACTCCCGAGGATATCATACTTTACAAACTCATTTCTTTCAGACCTCAGGATATAGCGGATATCATCAGAATCAGAAAAGAATACAGGCAGCTGGATACAGCGTATATAAGCTCCTGGATTCCAAAGCTCCGGCAAAAAACCAGCCTGCCAATACTTAACAGATGGAAAGAAGCCGCTTGAATCAACTATTTATATCTTGCTTGTCTGCAGCAGACAAACAAAGCCGATGCTGAGTGACTATGCAGGAAACATTTTTCCATAAGATAATCAAGAAACTCGCAAAACATCGGGTTTGCTACCTTATTGTAGGAGGCACAGCTGTTAACCTTCACGGCGTCCCAAGACTTACAAAAGATCTGGATCTTATGATAGATTTAAATAAGGCAAATATAACCAGATTCATCAATGCAATGGATGAGCTTGGGTATATCCCAAGAGCCCCTGTTAAAATCCAGTGGTTCGCAGACCCGCAAAAACGCAAGAAGTGGGTCGAATCGAAGAAATCAGTGGTTTTCACTCTGGTCGACCCTAAGCCTCCTTTTTTCTCAATCGATGTCTTTCTAAATAACCCTCTGGATTTTAATCATGCTTTTTCAGGTCGAACAACCCTCCATCTTAAACAACACAAACTTGAATTGGTTTCTGTTAAAGATCTGATCAGGCAATTATTTTCGTTTATGAATGCGCGCCAAAGGAAATAAAAAAGATGCATGAGCTCCTGAGAAATGGAGAAATCTGAGCATTCTCCAGTCGTCAGGTGTTCATTTAGACATCCTAACTTCGCAATCAAAAATCCGGAATCTACGCAGCTGGAACTAAGGACATAAATTTAGTTCTGACTGCTCAGAAATGCACAATCTGTTTATGCGCCTGCAAAATCCTCATTTTGCGAGACTCTTTAATATCACTTTAAAATTATTGTAATGAGAATGTTAAATTGCCGGTCCGGCGGGCTATTGTTTACTTTTAAACAAAATTTCTATATATCGTCTAAACTGCTTCAAGTTTCTCTCACATATCTGGTAGTCTCGGTTCGCCTTGGCAAGTATCAGTGAACCTTCAACAATAGAAACAAAAAACTCTGCAAGACTTCTTGTGTCAAGATTTTCATTTCTGGAATATTTTGCGGCGATATCCAAGTCGCTTTTAAAGCGCTCTATCCATTCTGCGAAATATTTAGAGCAACATGTCCCAATTTCAGGGTATGTATCTGAGAGCTCCTGGGCAAAATTTCCAAGCAGACACCCTCTTTGTCCCTCTGAACATTCACACACCTGTTGGATCATAAAGTCTATATATCCGAAAATTCTTTTCAGTGGATCCGGTTCTTTGAGAAACTTTGCCTTGGAAAGTGCCTCGTACTTTGATGAACAGAAGCGATCAAGTACTGCTTTCCCCAGATCTTCTTTGCTTTCGAAGTAATGAAAGAAACTTCCTTTTGTTACCTCTGCTACCTCACAAATTTCATCAACTGCTGTGGCGGGATATCCTTTTTTCAACATGAGCTGCTCCGCTGCATCAAGCAGTTTATCCTTTGTCTTTCGAGGGATTTTAGCAATTTTCATTTTTATTTCTTTCACGCTGAAATTCTAGTGTTCCTCCCCCGCGATTCAAGCACAGCTTCCAATTTAAAATTTTAAAATTAGAAGGGGAAGGCGGACGGAGAGTAAGCTCTCTGCCCGCCTTAAACTGTCTACTGGGAATCGACATCCAATACCATTACTTTTCGAACATTATCTTGGAAAGGCGACTTCTGAGCTGCTCCTGAGCAGCAGATTTTTCCAAAACAGATTTCCAGCAGGTTCCAAATGCCTCTAATACCGCATCGGCTGACTTTTCTAGCTGAGCTCCCCATGCTTTTCTAATCTTTTCCTTCAGGAGCTCGGTCTTAAGCTCGCACATAGCTGAAAAAAAGCTCTGCTTCCAGCCATCCATTACGAGCTCAACCGGATCAACACACCCTGTAACAGGGCAGTTTTGGGAAGACTCAGAGCAGCAACCACATGCTTTACCCGAAACTTGCTCCGACTGAGTCTCAATAGAACAAGAAGAACCCTCACATGAATTTTTCATTTAAACCTCCTTAAAATAGTTTAATTGGCCGAATTTCCAGTTTCCCCACAGGTGAGTCGACCATCTCAACAAGGGAGCAATCATTTTATTAATTAACCAACCAGTTGGTATATTCATAGTTAGTGCAGATATTACGATAAGCAAAACGGTAAGTCAAGAATACATACCCACTAGTTGGTATAATATTAAACAGCGGAAATGAGTGGGAATCAGGGATTTATCGGTTATTTAGCTTTTGAATGTCCTGCTGAAGCTGCTGTTAATGCCCATTCTGACAATTGCTTGCGATCATCTATGACATCGGCAGGAACTTCGTAATAGGTTTTAAGAGTTTGCTTTGGAGTTGGGACAAACGGTTTCATGCCTCTGCTTATATACTGGGGTTTCGATTCAGGCGTTGTTTTGAAGTAGAGACAGTCTTTATAAATTATCCCGAAAAAGACTCCATCCTGGTAGATGCCATAACCTCCGAACATCCGTCGGTAATCAATGCCATCAACAGAGCAAAGCTGATCGAGCACATAATCTTTGAATGAATTATCCATATTTTTTCGTTTCATAATCCTGCCCGGCATTATCTTACAACTACAGCCAAAAGATGTTTAACAAAATTATGGAAGACCGCAGAATGGAAATAGGAATCAGGAGTCAGAAATAAGCAGATGAAATCCCGCGACAAAAAAACAGCGATATACGCGCGAGTCTCGACAAGAAGACAGGCAAGAGATGAAACAATTGATCTCCAGCTATATGAACTGCGCGAATACGTATATCGGAACAAGCTGGAGATATTCAAAGAATATATAGATGCGGGGTTTTCAGGGGCCTCTAATGACAGGCCTCAGCTAAATCAACTGATGAATGACGCCGAAATCGGCAGCTTCGGCTCTGTCGTCGTCTGGAAGTTCGACAGATTCGGGCGGAATGTCATACATCTTTTATCTTCCCTTGAAAAGTTTAAGGAGCTTGGAATTAATTTTATTTCTCTGAGGGAAAACATCGATACGTCAACGCCAATAGGCAAGGTATTCTTTAGTATTATCGCTGCCATGGCGGAATGGGAAAGGGAGGCGATCAGGGAAAGGATCATCTCCGGCATGAGAAAACGCAAGCTTGACGGAAAAATCTTCGGCAAAAAGCCGAAACTGCTAGATCCCTCTATTATTTACAATTCTAAAAAAAGCGGGATGTCGTTACGTGAAATCAGCGCGATAACAGGATTATCCCGCGCGAGAATCTCACAGATACTCAAAGAAAAAGATATTGTGTTTAGCATGCAAAAAAGCGGAAAAACATCATTCGAAATCTCTGTTGAGCTGGGAATCAGACCAGACAGAGCAAAACTTATAGTAGATTACTTGACAGTAAATATTCCCCGTCAAGTAAACACAACTAAATTTAAATATCTGCATAACTAACCGCTTAATCATTTTCGTCGCTGTCAAGTGAGGATGACCTTACCAAACAGCATTTTACAATATTCCTAAGATTTTTACAGGAGGCCTCCATGGCAAGATACCAAAAAACCGTTATACTCACTACCATAATCGCAGCTCTTTCATTTCCATTACTTTGTTCTTGCGCCACCACCACCACGCAAACTCTCCCAGCTTTATATACCATTTCATTAAGCGAGGTTATAAGACCAAATAATGTTAAAGAGAGATATGGTGAATACACTGCATCACAAATTAGTGAGCAAAACACACTCAAATACGACTATGAAGATAAGATGATTAAAGTACTTTGGACTTTTGAATCCACAATGATTAAATTCCTTATTACTAACAAGACAGAGTATTCAATAAAAGTCATTTGGGATGAGGCAGCTTATGTGGACATCAAAGGAACAACTCATCGCATTATGCACAGCGGCATAAAATATACTGACAGGCAAAACCCACAACCACCTTCTGTAGTAGCGTCAAGGGGAACTCTCGATGAACTCATATTACCCACAGATTATGTGTATTTCTCCGGATATGGAGTATTTGCAGGTTGGTCTCAATATCCATTGCTTCCACTTAATCCTACTATACAAGAAGTTAATCAATACAAAGGACAGACGATTAAAGTACTCCTGCCTTTGCAAATCGAAGGGCATACAAATGAGTACACATTTATATTCAAAATAGATGATGTTAGAACCAAATAGTAACAACACGCCCTAAATTCAAGATGCTGGTGAAGATAGGTCTGGTATTAATATTGTTTCTATCAACAAACTGCTCTTCACCTTTAGTCTATGATATATCACTAAGCGAGGTTCGCATGCCAGCAGGCGTCAAAGAAAAATATGGGGAATACGTTGTATCAAAGGCAGCTGACACAAAAATTCTCAAATATAACTTCGAAGATAAAATGATTAAGGCAACATGGGTTATTACCCCAAAAATAATTTCATTCGAACTTACTAATAAAACAGACCATTCCATCAAAATCATTTGGAATGACGCTGCATATATAGATATAAAAGGTGTTAGTCATCGTATCACACACATTGTTACAAAATATGATGCTCATGTATTTGATATACTGCCACAATCGCCTACTGTAGTTCCTGCAAAAGTGACAGCTGAAAAATCTATAATCCCAATAGATCACGTACATTTCAGTGGATTTGGCCCATTCAGAAAATTAGGAGTGGATCCATTGCTGCCGACAAGTGGCCTCAATCAAGATGAAGCAGATAAAAATATAAAAGGGAAAACTATGCAAGTACTCCTTCCATTGCAAATAGATGATACCACATATGAATACACATTTATATTCAAAATAGATGACGTTAGGACTAAATAGTAAAGTTTTATAGCTGTGTACACCTGCTCTCGTTGTACTAGAATGATGGTTGATGAAGAGCAGCTATGTTACTTGTGTAGAGAGACCCGTGAGTTAAGAGATATAGAAAAATTGGATAGAACAATCAGTTCGTATAAACTTGCCTGCATAACAATCGGCATTCTAGGGCTATTACTCGGCTACTTTGTAGGCAGAGAGTATCTTAAATATGAACTGCGGACTTTACTTTCACCTTCACTACCTTCATTAAAGGAAGCTGAGAAACAGATAGAAAAATTAAAACAAGAATTAAAATCTATTCAAGAAGAGCTCATGAAGGAACAATACAAAACAACTAAATAACAA
>JACQRL010000043.1 GCA_016206485.1 Planctomycetota bacterium
AACGAAAAGCATCTCCTAATTTAGTATTTTATCTCCACAAAGCAACGTTTTTTGGGTAGATTTTCATACTTGAGGACAACCTTCTTCTCATCAAAATCCTTGATAGAGTTACCATTAAGAGTTGCCCTCTTTATGCGTGTTCCATTACTAATGCTCACATAAATCTCCCTATCCCCGTAATATATGGGTTTCTTAAATTGTATGCTTTTGATATCCGGGAAAATGCTCGGCATTAACACGATTCCATCGTAACGCGGTTGAATCCCGAATAAACCTCTCAAGGTATTACCTGCTGAGCCATGCTGGAAATGCAGCGGATGGTCACATGGTTTCCTATTGAAGATATTAACCCCCTTATATACCCCAAAACCGCCAACAAAATCTTGCAGCCCATACCTGTCACGGTAGTCTAAAAGTTGATTTATTAGACGCTCAGCTTTATTAAAATCGCCTGCTATAAGATGGGTCCATACCTCAAAACCGCCAAACCCCATCCATGCACCGCCATTCCAATGAGAACCTGGACCACGTTTTGCCACTATTGGATTAAATTCTTCCCAGCGTGCAGGATAGTTAACCGCGATAGGCACATCACAATCAAGTTGGGGAATAGTAGCAATCTTCCTGCAGATAGAATATGCCCCTTCCTCACCTATCACTTCAAGCGGGGCAGCAATAACGTTTGGGATAGATTCAAAATAGTCAGTGCCGTCTCCGTGCTTATGTCCATCTACATCTATGGCACCAATAAAGTATCCCTCTTGTGTTATAAGATACTTAAGGAGTGCCTTCCATGTATCTTTAGAATAAGAAATCCATTCTTCTGACTCATGCACATTCCCAAGAAACTTTTCTACCTCTGACATCAAAATAAGCGACCGGATATAAAAAAGTTGTGAGGAAGAAGGAAACCCCTCATAGGAATACCAGAGTTCAATAAAGGCACCGCCATAACCTACCTTCATTAGACCATTCTTGAATTTCCGCATGGTCATCATCCGCATTGCCTTTCTCAAACTTTGCAGTCTCTCTCTGGCAAAACGTCTGTCACGTGTAAAGAGTATATCTTCACATGTGTTAATAATAGCACACATATGCCCATCAACGTAATCATCTATGTTGTATTTCTTCATCCCCCATTCTACAATCACTCCTTCTTCAGTCTTGTATTCACCATGCTGAGGATAGATTGGGAAACAGCCGTCCTCTCTTTGTTTCTTGCAGATGTTCATAAGGGTATTCCGATATGCGGCGCGCAAGAGAGGTTCAAGAAATGGCAGCCAACCGGTAAACCCTACGAAAAAACCCGGACTATCAGTCCGCACATCCCATTTCAGGGACCAGCTCGGACCACACTCAAACATTCTCTTTCCGGGCGAATAATGCTGCCAGAGATTTTCATTGGTATTCCAGGGGGTATTTTTTATACCGCCATCAAGACCGTCATAGACCCTTTCTAACATCCGCGCTTTAACCGCATTTCCTTTTATACTGCAGAATCTATATTTTAACATTGTCTATTTCCCCTTACCGTATGCCATGATGCTACTATCACAAAAAACTATAACCTTTTACAATAATGTCTTTTTTCTCCATTTTGCGAGACGGACTGGCTGCCTCAATCGTATGGATTCCTCAGCAGCAAAGCATACCTCAAACACCTGATAAGATACTTCAGGAGATACAGACGGAGGTTCTCCGCATGCTACCCGCCTCACAACATCTTCTAATTCGGTTCTGGTATTATGGACCATATCCTCCCAACATTGCCCGCTATAATCTTTACGGCAAACAAGATGTGGCCCAATCTTACCGTCACGCTTGTACATAAAAAGATCCAGGAGGTAATCGTCATGAAGGTATAGACTGCCTCTTTCTCCTATAAGTGTCTGTGCAGAAAATGAACCCTGCCCATATCCTTTCACATTTGAGATTTGATCCTCTTTTGCTGAACTTGCCCGGCAAAAAGAAAATGTTATCATTCCCACAGCACCACTATCGGAACGCATGCCCAGATGTAAACTATCGCTGACAGTAAAGTAGGGAAGCACAGGCATTGTTGTAAAAACGTCCACTTCTTCTACCAAAGAATCGGTGTACCATTGGAAAAGGTCAATATAATGGGAAAGTTTCTCACCAACCATACCACCGGAACGTTCCGCAAGCCACTTCCATCCATCAGGATGTTCTAACCAAACATCCCAGAGGCTTACAAAATAATCCATATGGAAATTTCTAATATCCCCCACATTTCCGCTATTAATAATTTCTTTGGCATGCTTATAGAGCAGACTATAACGGCACTCAAAACCTATCTGCAAAAAGGCATTGGTCTGTCTTTGTGTCTCCATTATTAGATGGCATGCCTTAATATCATGCGCCATCGGTTTTTGAAGAAGCAGATATTTACCGGCCTTCATAGCCTCGCATGCAACCTCAACGTGCTGGTCGTTGGGTGTAGCTACATAAATAAGGTCAATATCGTCACGATAGACGAGTTTGCGCCAATCATTCTCCACAAGAATATTCAGCTCCTGGACAGCACGTCGTCTTCTGTCCTCCCGGACATCACAGCCAAGAACTAATTTTACTTGTGGTAAATTTAATGCCTTATGTGCCGCAGAGAATCCCATGGCACCTAAACCTATAAAGGCAATACCTATTTGTTTCTGATGGCTATCGTTACATCTTATTTTGTCTACTTTCCTATTGTCTGTCCTAAGATTCATAACTTTTGTTTCCTCCAGGAATTCCCCCATCCACTATTCTACTAATCTGCCCAGGGATACTTATTTGACGGGCTGAAGCCCCAAAAATACGGATCTAGAAGGTGGCCTGCTGAATCACTTATGTCTGCATATTTTGGTGTTGGGATGTCCATAAACTTCATCCATTTTGCATGTCCATCAGCATAAACAGCATTAATCCCGTCCCTATGCACATCTCTCGGTATGTTCCAATCCATAAACATTTGCGACCATACAAACACAGCCCCTCCTGATTTATCAACATCCATCACCATCATTGTTCGGTCAGGAGATATAATCTCGTTCAAAGAACGTCTATTGACCCCCTCGAATGTCCCATTTATATTTTGTCTACCATTTATGCCATAACTCCATTGATGCCCCGTGTTGGGACAATAATAGACCCTTGAAAGCCGCTTTGCACTGGCATCAATTTCCCAATCTGCCGACGTAGCACCACTTTTTATATATGGATAAATTGCATATACCCACCATGTCCCATCTGGCGTCTCGGCAGCAGGGAAAATATCATCATAATCCTGGGTATAAAAGAGAAGTGCAAGCCCTAATTGTTTTAGATTATTCGCACACGCTGTTTGTTTTGCCATTTCCCTGGCATTCCTTAAAGCAGGAAGTAATATTGCTGCAAGAATAGCAATAATTGTAATCACCACCAGAAGTTCTATCAAAGTGAAGGCATATATGTGTTTGGCAGACACATCTTGCCGTTTTTTAGGGTTAAATAAGTAAGCCGGAAGACAGTTTTCAGTCCCTTCATTTGATTTTTTTGCCTCCTTTTTATCCACTATTACAGAGCCTGTGGT
>JACQRL010000384.1 GCA_016206485.1 Planctomycetota bacterium
GACTCTATTCTTATGTCGGCATATCTCAATTTCAGGGTTTAAACCTAAACCCATACCAGCCAGAATTGCTGCACCATGTGTTGCCGCTTCTGCAATTTCAGGAATAACATATGCCTTTTTTGTAATATCAGATTTAAGGCGGAGCCAGAAGTGTGATTTTGTCTGTCCCCCTGCAGAAATTATCTCTTTAATTTCTTTTCCGAGTTTCTCTTCAATTATAGAAATATTCCATCTTGTCCCATATGCGGCACTTTCAAGTATTGCCCTGATAAAATCACATTTTTTAGTTTTTAATGATATTCCAAAAAAGACACCCCTTGCGTTTGGGTCCCATATAGGAGCCCGCTCTCCCATAAGATATGGTAAAAAGATAATACCGTTTGCCCCTGGAGACGATTTCTGTGCCAACTCACACAGAAGGGTAAATACGTCCTTATCTTGATTGTGCGCATTTATTTTTTCTTCATGGCAAAATTCCTCTTTAAACCATTCTAAAGAACTCCCAACAGATGACATGGGTGCTACTACAAGATAATGGTTTCTGTAAACGTGAACCATATTCATAAAACGAGAGTCTTTTACCGGCTTTGGGACATCAATAAACAAAACTCCAGCAGTACCTGAATTATCTCCAGCCATATAATGCTTGATTATCCCCATACCTAAAGCAGCACAAGCAGTGTCATTACCCCCTGTAACTACTAAAGTCTTGTGACTTAATCCTGTATTTTCTTGTGCCTCTTTTGAAACAGTACCTATTATTTCATATGCATCACGAACGTCAGGGAGTTTTGTTATCTCTATACTAAGTTTATCGCATAATGTCTTTGACCATTTATTTTTATTTATGTCATAAAGGAGTGTAGGGGATGCCCTTGATCTATCCACAGCAATCTTTCCAGTAAGTTTATATAGAAGATAAGTACTTGGATGTATGAATTTATATATTCTGTTATATTCGTCCATTTTCTTATTCTTTAGCCACAGAATCGTAGAAGCACTACATGTCCCGGGCATTATCCTATTGCCTGTTATAGAAAGAATTTCTTCATCGCCAATATTTTCCAGAATATACCGGCATTCCTCAATACTTCTCTGGTCACTGAACATAATCCCGGGCATGACTATTCCCCCGTCTTTATCAATTCCTAGTGTGGCATTTGTCCCGCTTATACCTATGGACTTGATTAGGCGAATGTCAATTTTTCCAGAAATGTCCTTGAGCGTCTCACAAAACGCCTGCCACCACAATTCAGGTTCAATCTCAACCCAGCCATGTTTAGGATAAACAGGTGAATACTGCCTGGAAGAAAAGGTTAACATTCTTCCACCATATGAATATACCGCTGATTTCAGCCTGCTTGCTCCAATATCAATTCCTAAAAGTAAATTTTTATTCATGTTATCTGTAGAATTAATTTCAATGCCTTATAATTTCCCTTTGATTCAAATGCCATTTGCCACTCAGCCAGAGGCAGAATATCTGTTATAAGCGGCTTAATATCAATTTTTTTTGAAGAGACTAAATTCAGAATTTCTTTCTGGCATTCGGGTGTAGATGCCGATGAACCTGTAAAGAGGATTTCTCTATAATGAATCATATTCGGGTCCAGAGTGATTTTAGTCCCTTCAGGACACCCTGCAAAGAGTATATATGTTCCCCCTTTTTTTAACAAACTAAAGGCATTTTCAATCACATCTTTTAGACCGACATCAATAAAAACAATATCTGCACCTTCATTATTTGTCCGGGCAAGGATCTCTTCTTTCACGGAAATCTCTTTCGGGTCAATTATATAGTCTGCACCTAATTTCAATGCCAATCCCCTCTTATCTTTATCTGGCTCGGATACAATTATCTTTTTAGGCCGTCTGAGTCTTGATAAGATAACATGGCACAGCCCTATAGGACCTGCGCCTATAATAACTATACTCTGTCCTTCTTTAACATTTGCCTTTAATATACCATTATAAGCGGCGGCAACCATCTCTGAAATCGCCCCCTCTTCATAACTTATATTATCGGGTAATCGGACAACATTTCCATCCTCCACAGCCTTCCTGGGGATTTTCAGGAATTCTGCAAAACCTCCGTCAAGTTCGTATCCGAGCGTAATTCTGTTTAAACATATATTCTTTCTCCCGGCCCTACAGGCATAACATTCTCCGCAGAATAGAACAGGATAAACGGTAACTCTTTCGCCAGCCTTATATTCATTTACTCCTTTTCCAATCTCTATTATTTCTCCTGCAAACTCATGCCCGATAATTCTTGGTGCTTTAATCTTTTTTGTGCCCTTATAGATTCTGACATCTGTCCCGCAAACCCCGGCATAATTTACTTTTACCAATATTTCACCATTGTCAGGCGTTGGGCTCTGGACATCTTCAATCTTACAATTACCTGGTGCGTAAAACACTAATGCCTTCATCAACATTACTCCTCAGGGAAATTCAGGATATTTAATTTTCTTGAAGATTTCTGGCTCATGCCCTGGTATTATATAATCAGACATCTTCTTCATCTTCTCCATTGAAGAAAACCAGTCAAGCCGTGAAGAAGTTGCTCCGATTGGAATATTCTTTTCAATGTTTTCGTAAAAAAATGCTGTATCCCCGGCTATACAATAAAGCCCTTTTCCTGTGTCTACAAGTATAGACTGACAACCAGGGGTGTGCCCTGGCGTGGTAATGACTTTTATGCCCCTGGCTATTTCTTTATCCCCTTCTATGAGTTCAAACCGTGTCCCCCAGAAAGATGGTTTCTCTCCGATTAGAGGCGAAAAGTATGCGGTCTCTTCCCCGGGTAACGGGACAAAAGCGTACTCCAATTCTTTCCTCTGAACAATAAACCTGGCTTTAGGAAATAAGCGATTGTTCCCGCAGTGGTCATAATGGAGATGCGTAAAGATGATTATCTCCACATCTTCCGGCCTTAGTTTAATTTTCTTAAATATGTTTGGTAATTCCTGTTCCTCCTCCCTCCACACTTTTTGTTTATGTACCTTTAAAGTTCTTTCTACTGATTCAAAACCGGTGTCTATAATAATTTTCTTTTCTCCTTCTATTAAAA
>JACQRL010000391.1 GCA_016206485.1 Planctomycetota bacterium
AAAAATCATGAAAGATATTGTAAAAGATGAGATAAGACAGTATGTGCTTGATGAATCTGACGTAGAGGAGGAGTTGAAGTATCTAATGTCGATGCAGCTTTAATCCACCGGTTAATGAGCGGTGAAAGTCGCATCTATTTTGCTCTGTAAATCTTGTGCCATTGGCACGTCACTGGATTTCAGTATCTCATATTGCTGCACGGCTAATTTTTTGTCACCAATGGCGATATATGACCTTCCAAGATTATAATAAATTGATGGATGTGTAGCGCCCGCAGCAATTCCCTTCTTCAATAGCTCTATGGCATCGTCATATTTTCCTTCTCCGGCATAAATCAAACCAAGCTCATTATATGCCGGAGTAAAATCCGGCTTAAGCTCAATAATTTTGACAAGCGTGCTTTTGGATTTATCTGTATTGCTAAGACCTCTATATGCCACGCTTAAAGTTATATATGCTTCGCCATAACCCGGGTCAGTCTTTATAACTGTCTGCAAAAGTTTTACAGCATCTTCAAACTCTCCCTGGTGCACGTATATATTTGCGAGATTATAGTGCGCCATCATTATATTAGGAGTGATCTCGATTGATTTCAGGTAATAACTTATGGCATTTTGTGTGTCACCCATCATTGCATATGAATAACCAAGCTTGAATAAAGTATCTCTGTAATCCTGTTTTCTAGATACAATATTTTCAAAGCTCTTGATTGAATCCTGATATCTTTGAAGATGATGCTGTGCTGTGCCTCTATAATACCAAGCATCAAGATGATTCTGATCCAGTTCTGTAGCCTTTGTAAAATGTTCTATTGCCTCTTCATACCTTTGTAAACGAGTGTAAGCAGTGGCAAGATTGAACACGTTAACAACATTGTCCGGTTCTAGAGAAACAGCCTTTTCAAACGACTTACGTGCTTTGGGGTAATCATCAAGCTGTGAGTAAATATATCCTAAAGTATTATGCGTGATCGATGACGATGGGTAGATCTCCACAGCCTTTTTTGAATACTCTTTTGCCTTTTCATTGTCCCCTTTACGAGAATAAAGCAGACCAATATTGGCATAAGCTAACCCAAAAGTCGGTTTCAATTCTATAGCTTTCATGCAATTTTGAATTGCTTTATCAAGGTCGCCCTTTTTAGCCCAAAAGCCACCAAGCATATCATATCCTTCAGCATAATCCGGCTTGAGATCAATGGTTTTTTGTCCATATTGAAACGCCTCATCAAGCATGCCCATACCAAAAAATCCTGCGCTAATATTGTGATAAGCCTCATGATTATTAGGATGAAGCTCAATTACTTTAAATGCCTCGTTAATTCCATCTTGAAATCTCTTTTGCTCTAAATAAATAGTGCTGATTGTAACGAGCGATTCAATGACGTAATCTTTTTCTAACTTTATAACCTCCTTGTATTTACTTAAAGCATCTTCAACACGCTTCATATCTCTATATACCATACCCATATAATATAGCGCCTTTGAAAAATCATGTTTTATGCTTATTGCATGCTTGAAGCTATCCATCGCTTCGTTCAGCTTGTTTTCCCAGTATAGTGATATGCCTTTTTCAAGTACAATATCAGCTTTCACCAGATTTTGGTGATCGATATATTCGGAAGCGGCGATATAGAAACTTGGAACAACTATCAGCAACACTACTGATAGTAAAAGGCGATACTTCTTTACCTTTTTGAGAATTATATAAGTAATTGAATGGTCTCTTGCCAGGATTCCCTCGCCGTTTAGAAATCTCCGGATATCTGCCTGTAGATCTGTTGCTCTCTGATATCGCACATTAGGTTCCTTATAGAGGCATTTATTAACTATTGTCTCAATATCTTTATGTATCTTGCTATTGATTTTCCTAATGGAGATGGGGGTCTTATCAGCAATTTTGGCTGCGATGTCTACAATGTTCTTACCTTCGAATGGAGGTTTCGACGTAAGGCAATGATAGAGGGTTGCTCCGACTGAGTAGACATCACTGCGAGCGTTTGTCTCCAAACCCTTCGCCTGCTCTGGAGACATGTAAGCAGGGGTCCCCGTCATGCTTCCTGTCATAGTGAGATCTGAGTCCATGTGTCTTGCTATACCAAAATCAGCTATGTATACATTTTTTTCCTTGTCTATTAAAATATTTTGAGGCTTGATGTCTCTGTGAATAACCCCATGATTATGAGCATGTTCCAGTGCTTCACATGCCTTTGCAGTAATATCCAGACACTCAGTGATTGTCAGCTTGCCTATTAGCGTATCCAATGCCTCTCCATCAATGTATTGCATCGATAAATATGGTCTGCCGTTATATGTCCCAATATCGTAGATTGAAACTATCGACGGATGCCCCAGCTTAGCTATCGTCTCTGCTTCCAGCTGAAATCTTTTGAATGCATCATTAGTTGTTTTATCAAGAATTTTTATCGCTACATGCCGCTTCAGAGCCGGTTCATACGCTTTGTAGACAGATCCCATTCCTCCACTCCCAAGTTTTTGCACTATACGAAATTTATCTGCAAACTCTTCCCCCTCTTTAAATTCTGATGTCTCTTCAAAAAAAGAGCTGTCTTGCTCCTCGTCCTTTAGCGCCCCCAGCATCCGATTTACAGTTTTGCCCCCGCGAGTCATGAATAAATTCCCTTGGGCTTTGTCATCCGAAATATTTTGTCCTGGTTTCATGGCGCTATCAGATTTCTGATTCGCGAGACTGTCTTCTTGTGGTGGCGGTTTTGACGGGCTACTGCCTTCATTACTAATCATAACCTTCCTTCTATTCTACCAACTATCTATTTTGTTTTCAAATCAGTTTCTTTTCCAGTTATGTATTAACGAGCGAAAGTGAGTAAATGTGTGTGTTTGACACTGAAATGCCCTGGAATAATTAATTGTTATCAGGCATATATATTTAAACTACAGGTAACAATATTTGCTTTACTCATCTGGGACTTGGCGTATTCGTTCCTGATTCCTGACTTTTGTTTTCTGATTCGCCATAGCTATTTAAGGTATTTACTATTCAATCTTTTCCACCAAATCACTGTTTATATATATAGGTGGATTTAAGTACGCATACAAACATGGCTAACCGGTACCGGATAAACTGTGGATTTTCCAGCCAAATTAGCCTATACAAAACAGGCCTAAAATCGCTTCTGAATCTATGCCAGGCAGGATTCCTGTATCGTCTAATATACTCAGAAGAAGACATATGATGAATTTCACCGAGAAAAAAGATATAATCCCCTCTACAGGACGCACAGTTCGAAAGATGACGACACGACGTTATTTTTTAAGGAAGAAAAAATCAAACACAGGTCTTTTGATTTTCCTTTTGATCATCGCGTCCACACTGTTTATGTACAACTTTGCCGGTCCAGGCAGGGATCAGGGACAGGAAGGTAATGAGAGTACAAGCTACAAACATCCTACTGCTTTAACGGGAGATGATCCCGGTAAACCGAAGTCTAACGGGACAGATTATTCTGCACTCCTGAGTAAAGATGAGGAGATTATCCAGCATGCACGGATGCAGGCCAACAACGCTGTTTCGAATCTTGAGTTTTCAAAGGCGCTTGATCTGGTTGATGAAGCGCACAAGCAGGTCTCACCATATTCGAAAAAGGATGCGACCGCTTTAAAAACAACCGTGGAAGCAGCTGTTGAAAAAAAGTACAGAGAGTTTGAATCTGAAATCGAATGGCCATTGATTGAAAGTAAATACACTGAAGCGTTGGGTATTGTTAATTCATATAAGCTGATGTTTCATGACACGCCTCGCCAAAGTGACGTGGAGCTTTATATAATTTCAATCGGGAACAGCATAAAAGTTTCTGCAAGAGAAGCCGCGGCGAATGTAAAACCGGTTGTTATCGAACAGCTTCCCGTTGAAAAGAAGCTGAGATTTGATCCGGTTAAGTATAATAAGCTGTTTGAAACAGCAGCAACCCGGATCGTTGCCACGGGTGGAATGGTTAAAAAGGGAAAGGCAAATGTGAAGCTCAGTGTTGATGGCTATATTGTTACAGAAGAAGAGGGCGTTGAAAAAAAGACATATAAACTTGTAGAGCTCCCTCCTCTATACGCCTATTACTTTTTGCGATATAACAAGGATGATAATCTTAAATTATTGCTTGCAGAATTCCTGATTGAAAGCGGAGAGACAATATGCGGTCAGCAGTTTCTGCATGAGCTTGCCAAGAACCTGTCAGGGGTTAAAGAAAAGATATTCTCGATAATCGCAAAATTCAGGGGTCTGGCTGAAGTCCCGCCGGAAGGGTTCATATATTCTGCCAGAGACCTTAAGTGGCTGACCAAAAGCGAATTTGAATATTCGAAGTTTGCTGAGGGTGTGGAGTCTGCGGTGCTCAAGCTCAAACAGGATATATCGTTTACTGAAAGAAAAAAGTTTGTGGATCAGATTGTAAGCGATTTCGAGTCTAATCGCCTTAATGAAGTCGACAGTCAGTCCGTATTGGAGACTTTCTCGGAGATTTTGAGGGCCAGAGTCAAAGCAATTAAGAACCATAAAAATAGCAAGACACCGCTGTCACTGGAAAAGGCAGCGAAGTCGAAAGAAGAGCTTCATAAGCTTGCGAAGGAAGCCTTGGAGCATATCAATAACACAAAAGACTATTCTAAAACCTCTCCTAAGCTTGCTGAAATGCAGAAGAAAATCGATGAACTTGTTGCAAAGATGAAGGAAATTTGGAATGGCGAGATCAATCTTAGCAAAGACAAGAAGAAGGATTCCTATGTTGAGGAACTTTCTATGTATGTATCTGTGTGCAACCGATGGATTCCCCAGAATTTTGATGAGGTTGTTACGTTGCGCGATGAGCTCGATTTTGCAAGTAAACAGGAGCACGCGAAGTTTATAAGAGAATTTCCTCTCGATCCAAAGGAAGAAGAACTCATCACGTATAACAAGCAAGTAAATGAATATAATGAAAAACTTTTTAACAAATTTGATTCATCTCTGGATGAGCTTACAC
>JACQRL010000059.1 GCA_016206485.1 Planctomycetota bacterium
ACAGGAGTCTAACCCCCTCCTTTATTAAGGAGAAATGAGTAAAATACGTATGCAGAGACTTTTGGGGGTTATTTTAAATGAGCATTGCTACTAGGCCTAATGTAAATGCTAGGCTACCGGCAGTTCAGGAGAAACCGAACTCAGGACCAGTGGAGCCTCTAACACCATACCAGTTATTCCAAATGCAAGGAAGGTTCGATAGGCTAATGGCTGAACAAGCGGAAAGGAAGAAGGAGCTGGAACAGCAGAAAAGGCTTCCTGCAATACCTGAAACTGCAAGGGACAGGGCTGAGAATTTTTACTTAAAACACTCAAGGATACAGTCAGACTTGGACCAGATGATAACCAATAAGGAGACAGGCTACCATGAAACTGTTCAGGGAGCTGAAGCAGCTGTCAGGAGATTGAACAGTGAGATAGCTAAAGCTATGGATGCAGTTGATGGATTGAAGAGAAGCGGAGAGTTGGCAGAGTTACGTGAACGATTGGAAGGTAGAAAAGCATCTTTAGTAGAAGGGCAGATTGATAGTATAAATACCAGGCTTAAGCAACTCCAGACCATTGTAGATGAAATGATAGCAGAGAGACAGGGGCTGATTGAATCTCTCGAAAGGATAAAATCAGATGTAGAAAACACTAGTGCTTTAACAGATGTGGAATTATACGGTACTTCACAGCGATTAAGAGAGCTCGGAAATGTTCTAGAGCAGAAAAGGGAGTTGACAGATGAAGAAGTACAGTATGATGGAATTAAACCCCAATTGGCACTTAACCGTGGATACAGGAATTCATATTTTGATTTCTTACTTTTATCACAAGAGAGGATTGGCAGAGAAACATCTGAAGTTTCAAGCAAAGTAGACAAATTATCACCACAAGTTTACATACTTCTCCTGGAAACCAACATGCTGATACAAAGTGCATTGGCAAACTCAAGAAGGATAGAAAGCATTGCACTTGAAGTACGTGGCGACAGTACATTAAGAAAACTTAAGGAGGGTATTTATGCAAGAAGATTTAGCGTTCCCTCTGGGGATATTGAAAGGTTAAACAGTAAGATTACGCGATTGAATGCCATTGCCAGTACAAAAATTGAGAGCAGTAGCCAGTCAAGGCGCCTGGAGGAACGTGCCAGGAGTTTAAAGAAGGACATTTTAGAAGATGCTGAAAGAACGTATGAAAAATACAATGGGAATAAGCCTAAGCAAACCTTTACCGCTTTGCAGATTATTGGAAATGCATTTTTAGATATTGCCAATGGAGCGATAGATACAATTGCAGGCTTGAGGTCAGTGAAGAAGCTATTCACATTGGGATTAGCGATATTTTCAATATTTAATGCATTGAATTTCACTGCCCCAAAAATTGCCCAAGCTGCACCAAGCAGTGGAGGCAGTCAGACAGCACGAAGGGATATGACTGATGGTGAGATGTACCAGCGCTTTAGGGATAATCACTACGGTGGACTTAGGCAATCCCGAGACTTAGCACTTACAGAAGCAGAGTTTAATGACATAAGTGAACTTTATTCATACATAGTGAGAAACCTTGACCCTAACATGAGCAGAAACGAGTTTTTCCAGTTATTCGGATTTCAAGGTAAAGAAGGAGTTTACCTTGTTGGCAATGCAGGCTCAGGCTGGCTGCCATTAGCAGCAACGCACATGGTCGAGCTCAAGAGAGGTTTGAAGGAGATACGTAGATACAAAGGATCAGTAAGTGATGATGTACTGAAGAAAGAAATAAACAAATACAAACAGGGGCTGCAGACCTTATGGGAAACTGCAAAGAAAGAGCATCAGGATTACTATGACCTGGCGAGTGGATTGAGAAAAAGAGCAATAGCGAGCTTGGTAGCTGCAGGTGGCAGTCCAGTTAGCATTAGTGAGACTTCAACTTTTGCCCATCTTACTTTAGATGGTAAGTTAGTAGGACAGATTGATTTAGGTGAAAAAGAAGTAGTTTTGTATTAGTATTAGACGAGAGAATCTCTCTCGATGGATAGGTTTATATATGACAAAATATAAATATAGTAAAATATGGAACAGTTTCTTATTGATAGATATCTACTACTC
>JACQRL010000394.1 GCA_016206485.1 Planctomycetota bacterium
ACTGTATACTATATATATGAAGGTTCTTCTTTGCTGTATTGTTACCTGTTTCCTGTCAGTTCCTGATCTTGATTCTCAGCTTCCTCCGGGTACTTCAGAAGAGGTTATTTTTCACACTGATACCCCTCTTATAACCACAACCTTTGAAAAATTCATTGAAACCGGGCTAAAAGGTAGCAAGAAAAATCCTCCGAATACCCAGAAAAGCGGCCAATCAGGGACAGATGTTTCCAAAGAAAAAAAAGTAACGGACAAAGACAAGCCTGTTTTCCCTCCAAATACCTCCCCGCCACTCAGTGTGGGATTTCTGGAAATAACCGGAATTACTACCCCTGATTTCCCGTTCCACTGCAAGTGGATCCTCATGTTTCGAGTTCCCCAAGACCCATTAATAGAAAAACTTTCCCATCCTACCTTCAAAAATACCCAGGATGCAAGAAACGAGGTATACTCCAAATGTTTTTCCAAAATTTTCTACAAATTGTGCCATAACAACAGAACTTTCAATAAAGAAGATGCATATTATCTTACACTTATCGGGGATCCTGCCGGGAACTGGATCTTTACATATCCGTTTGTTAATGATAATTTAATTGAGTTTGCTAACATGGCATCCTCGCACATTGACGCTGAGACGAAATCTCCTGATTTCATTCAGGGAAAAGATCCATATGAAACAATGATATACAGATTCGTTTCTTCTGAACTTTTCAGTCACTATCCATTCGCAATTACCGCACAATTTGCGCCGGGTTTAAGCATTTTTCCAGATGATGAAATTTTCTCATACTTACATGGGATTTTCCTGAAAAGCACAAATAAAAGAGTAAGAAGAAACGCGGTATATTATTTAGGGCTTCTCGGCACAAATAAATCTTCTTCCGTACTATTCAACATTCTGAATACAACAAAAGACAATACTGAAAAATACAGGGCTCTCTATTTTCTGACTAAAATGCAGTATACCGGGTTGGAAGATCATCTGCTTAATTCAATTGGAAAGAAGAGTAGTCCGGTTCTAGAAACAGCTATAATTAACTCGCTTGGAAGAATAGGAGGTTCAAAGGCGTTTTCAGTTCTCTTTAAAGAACTAAAGAAAAAATCAAATGAAGATTATGAAAAAACAATTGCGCTATTAAAAGCATGCGCAAGATGTCTTGATACAACAAATGAAAAGAACACCAAGCAGCTTGGGGATTTTGCCTTTTGGATGCTGTCTGAATATAAAAAAACCAGAAGTCCTGACCTGACTAAAGAACCAAATATTGTACCATTAGACAGAGCATCAACAGTTGCAAGTTACAGAGGCGGGGCAAGAGGGTATGCGCTTGAACAGATTCTCGACATCATACTTGCAGTATGCAATGAGAAAGAAAAAAAAGCAAAACTGTTGGACGGATTAAAAGAGATCGCCCCGATTTTTGATACAGAACGCAGAAAGCCGGGAATAGTTTCTGATCTGGCTCTGAACAGATTCGAAACAATAAACAGAGTTTTCCTTATAGAAATGCTTCCAAAACTCGGAGCTGAAGGCAAGGCGTTTTTAGAAAAACTTCTAATTTCCGGCTTTGAGCATGACACCATTATTATCGCAGCATTAAATACTTACTCCGCAGCATTTCCTGAAGATTTCAGCAAGATCGCAACACAAATGATAAATAATACAAATCTTCCCATGACACTTGTTGACAAGGCGATAAGACTCCAGCAGCTTGTAAATCCTACAGACCCCATTATGACAGCAAGGTTGAATAAAGTCATAGATGAACATAAACCAGATCTTGATCCTGAACACAAGCAGCTAACTGCCCTTGCAATTTATTATCTGGGATCAAGAAATTCTCTGGAAATAAAAAGGGTTGCGGAAATTCTTAAAGATGAAGTGGACAGGGCTGTCGAAAGGGGCAAGCCCTCCGATGTAAAAGATTTCATCAATATAAGAATAGTTCCAAATAATGTAATTGACATTTCGTTCCAGGTATTATCTATAATGAATTCTCCGGAAGCCGAGAAATTTTTACTTGAATTTTCAAACACACTTACAGAAGCTGAGTACAGAAGGATGTGTGTAAAAGCGCTTAGTCGCTACAGCTCACCAGAAACTATAAAAAGATTGGCAGATCTTCTCGAAGATGAAGACCCATGGGTAAGGCTTTGCTCATACAACTCCATTAAACAAAAAACAGGAAAGGAATGTTGCATAGACTGGTTCTACTCCAATGTCAGCGACATAAAGGAACAAATTAAAGAGTATCAGAAGTTAATACTTAACTAGTTGGCAGTTGCGTTGTTAATAACTATATCCCGAACTAAAGGTGTCGAATCCGCTCAGAAGGCAGGGAATTTTAGAAGTAAAAAGATAACCGCCTGTTATTTCGCTAAACAAGTCTAAAGACACTGTGCAGCTGTATGCGGTTGTGATGACTGTGAAGCTCTCC
>JACQRL010000433.1 GCA_016206485.1 Planctomycetota bacterium
AAATAAGGTCTATAAAAGCATGAAAAACCGGAAAGGATTTTGTAACAGATGTGGTGCGTGTTGCAAGCTAGTATTCAAATGTCCTGCTTATAAGGAAGAAAATGGTGAAGGCATGTGTTTGATTTATAATGATAGGCCTGGAGTCTGCGCCTTGTATCCTATTGACCAGAATGATATCAAAGAATTGAAAAAGACCATGCCGCAATACAAGTGCGATTACTATTTTGATGGCGTACTAGATCACAATGCAAATAGAGAGGTTGATAAACTTTTTACAGAGGTATACAGTAAAAAACGCAAGTCGACGCTAAAAGGAACGTTGAAGATTTTGATTCTATCTTTGAAAGACTGGAGCTCACGTCTGAAAAAAATCTGAGATCACTCAAAAAAGGATATATTACTTTGTCTTAAGAGCTACTTTGCATTGAGCGGACTTGCAATAGGTATATCTGTAAGATAAATTGAACTCAGAAAGATTTCCTCTTTTCGAGGAGCAGAGTTGAAAATGCTTTTGATAATATCGTACTCTGTTAAAGGAAGTGAAGCTCTGAAAGGTTTAAGTATAGATTTAATTACAATCTTGCTGGTTATTGGATCTTTTTCCAGAAGCATTTCGATAACTTGAGCAGATTTTAAATTAACTGTAATTTCCTTGTCACGGCTGACTCCGGGCAAACGAAAATCGATGTTTTCTGAAGTCTGAAATTTCAAAACTCTTTCATTTTGAGAAAAATTACTGAGCCATAATAACACTTGGAAGTTTGACAGCTTGATTGGGAATAACCCCATTTCTTTTGGAACAGTAAACCTAATCTGATTATAGAACTGTATTGAGAATCCTTTGTTGATTGAAAATACGCAATTGTTTTTTGCATAGAGTATTGTTCCATCTTTAAGTCCATATTTATTAAAATTTTCTGATGTGATTTTAATCCCATTCACGTAGAGATAGGCATCCTTTTCTACTGTTACAGAGGATTTGTCCTGAGATAGAACTGTTGTATATGTTGTTTTATCAGTGTTTACAATCATGTGACTACCGGAAATGCTCGTGATGGCAATAATTAAAATTAATATCAAAATAGTGCCTGGGGTATTCATATATATGCAATATCGACTTTTAAAAGTTATTAACAGGTAGGTTGTGGCTACTTATCTTTAGATGTCACAACTACGGAAATGAAGTTTCTATTTAGGCGTGCAATATGGGATAAAGATATTTGTTTAGGACATTCTGCTTCACAAGCACCGGTATTAGTACAGTTTCCAAAACCCTCTTTGTCCATTGCAGAGATCATGTTCATGACTCTTTCATGCTTTTC
The DNA here is from genome assembly GCA_016206485.1 of Planctomycetota bacterium. Classification (GTDB taxonomy): domain Bacteria; phylum Planctomycetota; class MHYJ01; order JACQRL01; family SBBU01; genus JACQRL01. The sequence goes on from JACQRL010000433.1 coordinate 1,323, forward strand.
TGGATATCCCTGCGGTAGAAGTGCAAGATGCGACACTTTTGCACTCACAAATAGCATTGCAGAAGCATTTTTACAGGCTGCAACACAGGCTCCGCATCCTATACAAGCGGCTGCATCGAATGCTTCATCTGCAGTTTTTTTAGATATTGGGATAAGATTTGCATCAGGGGCGGATCCCGTGTTTACAGAAACATATCCACCGCATCGCAGAATTCTGTCAAAAGCAGACTTATCTACAACTAAGTCTTTAATGACCGGAAATCCTTTTGCTCTCCACGGTTCGCAGACAATAGTTTCATTGTCAGTAAAGTTTCTCATATACAGCTGGCACGTAGTTGTTGCCTTTGATGGTCCATGAGCCCTTCCATTAATGTATATACCACATGAGCCGCAGATTCCTTCCCTGCAATCGTGCGAGAACGCAATTGTATCCTCACCATTTTTTGTCAGTTCTTCATTTAACACATCGAGCATTTCCAAAAACGACATATCAGGAGAAATATTAGTTATTTCATATGTGACAAATTTCCCCTTTGATTTGGGATCTTGTTGCCTCCAGATCATTAGTTTAAATTTCATTATATTTCCCCCTACTTATAACTGCGTTGCATGACTTTTGCCCGCTCAAACGTAAGTTGCTCTTTGTGAAGTTTATGAGGATTATTAATACCAGAGTATTCCCACGCTGCCACGTAGGCAAAATTTTGATCATCGCGCTTTGCCTCGTGCTCTTCAGTTTGAAATTCAGTTCGAAAATGAGACCCGCACGATTCATTTCTATGCAGTGCATCTGCTGCCATTAATTGTGCTAATTCGATAAAATCGGCAAGACGTCCGGCTTTTTCCAGGCATTCATTGAGATTATTTCCTTCACCAACAACTTTTACATTTTTGTAAAAATCTTCACGTATAGATTGTATAAGTGCTGCAGCTTTTTTTAGCCCATCTGCATTTCTAGACATCCCTATGTGATCCCATGCGACTTTCCCTAATTCTTTATGTATATCGTCTACAGTTTTATTTCCATTTGTTGAAAGTAGTTTTTTCACTTGATCACTTACCTCTTTTTCTGATTCTTTGAATTTATTATGGTTTGTATCTAATTTACCGGCTCCGGTTATCGCGAGGTAATCTCCAATCGTGTATGGAATAATAAAATATCCGTCTGCTAGACCTTGCATTAAAGCACTTGCCCCTAATCTGTTTGCGCCGTGATCTGAGAAATTGCATTCCCCTAACGCGAACAAACCCGGAATAGTTGTCATGAGATTATAGTCAACCCATATACCGCCCATGGTGTAATGTGATGCGGGGTAAATTTTCATCGGGACTTCATAGGGATTGTCATTTGTAATCTGCTCGTACATTTCGAAAAGATTTCCATATCTTTGCTCGATTACATTTTTACCAAGTCGTTTGATTGCATCTGTGAAATCCAGATACACAGCCATTCCAGTGCTGCTGACACCTCTGCCATCATCGCAAACTTCTTTAATGTTTCTGGCAGCAACATCTCTTGGGACTAAATTTCCATAGGATGGATATTTTCTCTCTAAAAAATAGTCTCTTTCTCCTTCAGGTATTTGGCTTGGAGTACGTGCATCTCCTTTGCTTTTAGGAGTCCATACTCTTCCGTCATTTCGAAGACTTTCACTCATTAATGTAAGTTTTGACTGATTTTGGCCGGATACTGGTATGCATGTTGGGTGTATTTGTGTAAAGCATGGATTAGCAAAGAATGCTCCTCGTTTATGAGCTCTCCATATTGCTGTAGTATTTGATGCCTTGGCATTTGTCGACAAGAAAAAGACATTTCCATATCCGCCTGTGGCAAGTATAACAGCATGGCCTGCATGCGATTCTATTTCTCCGGTAAGCAAATTTCTTGTTACTATTCCTTTAGCGTGTTCATCAATTAACACCAGATCAAGCATCTCATGGTATGGATAAACCTTAACAGTTCCTAGGTTCACCTGTCTGTTCATTGCACTTATGGCTCCAAGTAGAAGCTGTTGTCCTGTTTGCCCTCTTGCATAAAAAGTCCTGGATACCTGAGCGCCGCCAAATGACCGATTGTCCAGTAAGCCGCCATATTCTCTTGCAAATGGAACTCCTAGGGCGACAGAATGATCGATTATTTTTGTGCTTACTTCGGCAAGCCTATGTACGTTTGATTCTCTAGATCTGTAATCTCCGCCTTTTATAGTGTCGTAAAAAAGCCTGTAAACGCTGTCTCCATCATTTTTATAATTTTTAGCTGAATTAATTCCACCTTGTGCTGCTATACTGTGGGCTCTTCTGGGGCTGTCTTGAATACAGAAAACTTTAACTGTATAGCCGAGTTCACCAAGGGAAGCAGCTGCCGAAGCTCCTGCGAGTCCAGTTCCGACTATTATAATCTCATATTTTCTTTTATTTGAAGGATTAACCAATTTCAAGTTTTCCTGGTGGTTCTGCCACTTCTCGGCTATCGGACCAGAAGGTATTTTTGATTCTAGTGTCATATTATTTTATAAACTGCTTAAAGTAGAAGTATGCCGGCATGGTTGCAAAACCGAATGGGATGATAATCGAAAAAAGCAGGCTTAACTTTTTTATTAAAGGGGTATATTTATTGTGATTAATTCCAAGGGACTGGAATGAACTTTGAAATCCGTGATGTAGATGAAAACCCAATAATACCATTGCAACTATATACAAACTGGAGTAATAAGGATTTTCAAATGCGGTTTTAACACTATCAAACATAGTTTCCTTTGCCTCGTAAAATCTGTGCTCGACCATGAACGTTCTTAGATGAATTACAAGAAAAATAAGTACTGTCAACCCGGTGATTGCCATGAATCTTGATGTGAATGCAGTATTTGCAGATGGATCAGTCATAAAATACTGAATAGGTCGCGCCTGTTTATTTTTGATTGTTAGTACAAGTGCATCAATAATGTGTGCCAAGATTCCGATAAATAAAATGATTTCCCCGATTCGGATAAAGATATTAGTAGACATGAATTCAGAATAATGATTAAATGCAGCTCCACCATCATTTTTGAAGAGCAAGAAATTACCGGAAAGATGAACAACTAGGAAGAGGCAAAGAAATATCCCTGTTATAGACATGATGATTTTTTTGCCGACAGATGAAGAGCTCAGCTGATTTATCATATTTAAGAATTACAGCAAAAATGGTATATCAGTAAAAAAGAAAATCACTAAAAATTTTTACGTGTGATCAACAAGCTAATGCGTAAAGTACACCGTATAATGTACATTACGCATTGAAAATGGGGATGGTGGGACTTGCACCCACACGGGCATTTCTGCCCAAGGGATTTTAAGTCCCTTGTGTCTGCTATTCCACCACATCCCCTATTAAAATTTCAAAATTTAAATTTTAGAATTTAAAATTGGTTGTGGAAGGGATCTATTACTTGATAGCTTAATTGGTTTAAGTAACCTTTCTACTCTATGCCTAAATCACCAACACAGGAAAAGGAAAAAACCAAGCCGGTTGATGCTAAGTTCAATGTCGGGTATGTTAAACCTACCCGAGCTCAAGTTAAAGTGACTGTTGAAAAGGAGAAAATAACTGAGTTCGTACAGGATAAGTTGCAGTATATTAAGGAAAACGTTCCTGTAAGGGGATATAGACGCGGAATGGCTCCGGAATCACTGATAAAAAGAATGTTCAAAAATGAGCTAAATGATATGGTGTTGAAAGATGTTCTGGAAATATCTATCAATGAGTTTGTAGAAAAGCGTCCTTGCAACTTTATCAGTCAAGTTGATCTCATTGATAAGGAGATCAAGCTTGTTGAAGATCAGCCGCTCAATTTTACATTGGAAGTTGATGTACTGCCGGAAATTAAACTGAATAAGTACAAGGGTTTTGATATAGAATTGCCTTCAGAAGATTTGAAAAAGGATGATATAGATGCGGCCAAAAATGAGCTGCTTGAAAACGTAGCGGAATTTATTCCTGCTGATAACTTTGATTCCAAACATTGGGAAATAGTCTGTGATATTAAATTCATTATTGAGGGAGAAAAACAACCACTTATAGTAACTAATATATCGTTAAATGATGAGGCTGATCAAATAACTTTTTACAAGGAAGTTATTCCTGTCCCTACAAAAGAACTTGTTAAATTAAAAAAAGAAGAGACACTGAATTTTGAGCATACTGTTTCAAATAGTCCGTTGTCAGCAATTCAGGGAAAAAAAATGCAGATTGAACTGAAGCTCAAATCAGTTAAGCACAAAGTATTTCCTAAGGTTACTGCCGCACTTGTTAAAAGCTTGAACTATGATGACCTGGAAGCCTTTGAATCAAAAGCTAAGGAGATCGCAAAAAAATACAAAGAATCTTTAATACACGAGACATCGATTCGCAAAGTAGATGAACTTTTATTGAAACACAATGATTTTGAGCTTCCTGATTCTGTAATAAATTACGTTATAGAAAGCGAAACGGGAATCCCTCTTTTAGATAAAGAAAAGAATACTGTCAATGTCGCCAAACATTTAACGCAAGAACAAAGGATTGCTTATGAAAATGCAGTTATGGCAATTGATTTCAAACTTAAAGCTATATTAAACAGAATTGCTGAGATAGAAAAAATAAAGGTTGACGACAAGGAACTTGAAGCTGAATTGTCAGAATTTGCTAAGAATGAAGGTGTCAAAGTGGAAGAGTTAAAATCAATTCTTGAACAAAGAGGCGAACTCGAACAGTTTAAGACATTATCATTATATAAAAAGATACATGACTTTATTTGTAAAGGCAGTAATATTAAAAAAATTAAGTGATATGGAGGAAAAATGAGCTTTCTTACGCCTATCGTTATAGAACAGACAGGTAGAGGTGAGCGCGCATATGATATTTGGTCGAGACTTTTAAAAGATAGAATAGTATTCATTGGTACAGCAATTGATGACTACATAGCAAACTTAGTGATTGCTCAGCTACTTTTTTTGCAGACTGAAAATAAAAATCAGGATGTTTATCTATATATAAACTCACCTGGCGGTAGTGTGAGTTCCGGCCTGGCAATATATGATACTATGCAGTTCGTCCAGTGCGATGTTTCCACGTGTTGCATTGGATTAGCAGCAAGCATGGGGGCTGTTTTATTAACAGCCGGTCATAAGGAAAAGCGTTTCGCGCTACCTAATTCGCGTATAATGATTCACCAGCCTTGGGGAGGTGTTCAAGGCACAGCGTCAGATATCCAGATTCATGCCGAAGAAATTTTAAAAATGAAAAAAAGGCTCAATGAAATCATTGCTAAGCACTCTAATCAACCTGTAGATAAAGTTGAAAAAGATACTGACAGGGACTTTTTTATGTCTTCACAGGATGCTAAGGAATATGGATTGATTGATGAAGTAATTTCATCAATTAAATCTCAGAAACCATTTAATACAGCTCAACCAGATACCGATCAGGATAAAAAGAAATAGTTGAGTTCAGGAAGATATCTTCCAAACCGGAACACAGATACAAATCTTTTTGTTTTTGACTTTCTTGTCTATTTTGGTGAATTTGCGTATGTTTCGATTGATTTCGAGATTGTATCCATATAAATTCAGCAGACTAAATGTTTTATCCAGTTGCTGTTTTGTAATAAATCCCATTGACCAAACCAAATATGTCTCAAAAGCAATCCCTTTTGCAACAGCAATTCCATGTCTAATTCTGAAGTTTGACGCTGCTTCAATAGCATGCCCTATAG
>JACQRL010000438.1 GCA_016206485.1 Planctomycetota bacterium
AATTAATATCAAGAATAGACTACTTGCATTCCAATATAAATTATCTACTATTTACCCTAAATTGATAGTAGAAGTCATAACAACAGGTACTGAGATAGTTCGAGGCAAGACTGTTGACATAAATTCAAATTATATTGCACGTAAATTCACCCAATTGGGTTTTGAAGTCGGGTTTTTATCCACATATCGAGACAACATGCAAGAGCTTGTTAATGGTATAGACACTGCTATTAAACGTGCAGATATTGTTGTAGTTTCCGGAGGCTTGGGTCCAACTAAAGACGATCTCACTCGAGATGCTGTGTCAAAATCGTTTGGAGTTGGTTCTATTTATCATAAAGATGAATATAATCGTCTTTTAAAACATTATCGTAAAAACAGTGCTCCGAGTAATCTGAAACGTCAGTGCTACTTTCCTGAAAATTCTACTTTAGTTTCTAATTCTGCGGGAATGGCGACAGGTTTTATGATCCATAAGTCAGGTAAGACATTGGCAGCTTTATCAGGAGTTCCAAAGGAAATGAAATATATGCTTGAAAATGTTCTTACAATATTTCATGTTTACTACGGTCCTAATACCAATCAGACTAGTCTGCACTTCAAGATATTCGGAATTCCTGAGGAAATTATTGATTCTAAGTTCAGGCATATACTCGGGATTATCGGTTCAGATTATAATTATTCGATATCTGCAAAAGGCATGATTGTAACTGTAATAATTGATATCGGAACGAACATTAATTTAGCGCAAAGGATCCAGGAAAAAGTTTTCATGACATTTGGGAAAGATGTTTTTACTGCTGATGAGGATAAAACACTTGAAGAGGTTGTCGGAGAATTAATACTTAAACAATGGAAAAAAATCTCTATTGCCGAATCATGTACCGGTGGGTATATAACACATAAACTGACGAATGTTCCTGGAATTTCTGCATCTCTCTATGAGTCTGTAGTAGCATATTCAAATGAAGCAAAGGTAAGATATCTGAACGTTGCTCAGAATGATTTACTTGCACATGGAGCTGTTTCTAGACAAGTTGCTTTAGCAATGGCACACGGGGTCAGAAAGGCAAGCAAAAGTGATATTGGAATCTCTACAACAGGAATTGCTGGGCCAGTCGGTGGAACAAAGGAGAAACCTGTGGGGCTGGTATATTTTGGTTTCTCAACTTCTGATGAAGAATTTGTTGAAGAGCATGTGTTCAAAGGAGATAGGGTTGATATAAAAGAAAACGCTTCTAATTTTGCGATAAATATTCTTCGCAAGCATCTTTTGAAGGTCTGATGATTCATGGCGATGTGGACAAAGTTAGGGCTATAGAAAAAGAAACAGACCAAATTAGTGTAAAAATCATTTCAGATCAGCTTTCAGTATCTAAAGCATTCGCGAAATTACTTTATACGAGAGGGTGTCATACGCCAAAACAAGCTGCAAGCTATATTAATCCAAAACTTGAAGATCTTCACGACTCTGAACTGCTTCCTGATATATCAGAAGCGTGTGATCGTATTATGTTCTCTATTAAAAATAATGAAAAGATAGGGATTTATGGGGATTATGATGTGGATGGAGTAATCAGCTCGGTAATACTGAAAAAATATCTTGATTGCATAGGCGCAAATTCATTTCTTTCCATTCCGAATCGCTTTAAAGATGGTTATGGTTTGACTGACAATGCTGTTAAGGATTTTATTTCAAAGGAGGTCAAACTTATTGTATGTCTTGATAATGGAACTAATGCACTTGATCAGATTAAGTTAGCAAACCAAAAAAGAATCGATGTTATAGTTATTGATCATCACGAAGTAATGTCGAAATTACCTAAGGCTTTTGTCATTAATCCTAAGAGAGAAGATTCCAATTATCCATTTAGAGAATTGTGCTCTACCGGGATTTCATTTAAATTTGTTGAGCTGCTAAGCAGAAGGAATAATACGACTGATCAAATGACAAAGTATCTTCACGACTGTCTTGGATTAGTTGCAATTTCTACCATAGCTGATGCAGTTCCACTTTTAGGTGAAAATCGCGTACTTGTAGGATGGGGGATGAAAGCTCTCCCGAATACGGATTTGAAAGGACTGAAAAAGGCAATAGATTTTCTCAATATTAAAGAAATAACGACGTATGACCTTTCTTTTAAATTAATTCCATTTTTTAATTCATTTGGCCGCATGCAGGATGCACTTAGCATGGCCATGCTTCTTTTAAGTAATGATGATAATGAAATAAATAATTTGATTCAGCTGGGATTTAGGTTGAATAAACAAAGAAAGGATGAGGATTCCAGAGTTCTTGCCGCATCAATTGATAAGGTAGATCAGAATATGCCAATTATTGTCGTTTGGGATGATAATTGGCACGAAGGTGTTTTAGGAATAGTTGCGGCAAGGTTGGTCGAGCAGTATGGGAAAGCATCAATTGTTTTAACTAAAAAAGGTGATATCTACAAAGGATCTGCAAGGAGCATAAAAGATGTTGATATCACGAATGTTTTTAAAATTTGTGGGTCATTTTTGACTAAATATGGTGGACATAAAATGGCTGCTGGTCTAGAATTACCAACTAAGAATTTAGATGGTTTTATAAACAAAATTAAAAAACTTTCTATTGAAAAAAATAGTGAAAAAATATGTCAAGTCGATAGTGAGATCGAATTGAATGAGATCACAGCAGATTTTGCGAAATGGATTAAGAAATTGGAACCATATGGTTATATGAATCAAGAACCCGTTTTTTTGATCAGAGATATAAGATTAATAAACCCGACAAGAATAGGTAAGGGAGAAGATCACACAAGCTTTCTCATTTCAAAAAACAGTCACAGCATTCGCGGTGTTTTGTTCAATCACGTTTATGATAATGTTTCTGAAAATAGAACATATAATCTTATCAGTAAGATTCATCTTAATAATTATTTAGGTATAAGTAATGTAATTTGGTTAAAAGAAGGAATTATAGGAGATGATACAGATGGACATATAG
>JACQRL010000439.1 GCA_016206485.1 Planctomycetota bacterium
GTAATAATCTGGGGGATATTAGAAATTTATTAACGTAGTAACATACTGTAACGACCGATCCGCGACTATCAAAATTAAAATTCAATCGATAAAACGTAGTCTTTTGAAACCACCATAATTCCCTATTGTTCGCTTCATAATGGGTTTCTTTTTTAAACTCTATCTGATACTCTATGGATAACTCTTCTATAGCTTTATGAATATTAACCGGAAAATCACTCGCCATACCAACCCCCCACTCTATATTCAGTTCCCCAACCACTACCCCATTCAGGATGTTTCCATGGCCAAACAGGCCTCGGCCCAACAACGTATCTTCCCAAAGGAACATTGACTTGTTCGACATTTGTCACTTCATTTGGAATTTGTAACTTACTACCTGCCTGTGAAATCGAATAAGGCGATTTATTAGAAAAAGGCAAATAAGATCTTGTTAACCATGTTTTATTCAAAACCTCTCCCGTAGAGTTATAAGCTGGTTTCGATTCTGACCCTGTATATCTCAAATAGGGCGTATTTGTAGCAGCTATCCATAATCCCAGCCACCCAGCCAACGCCCCTACGGCCATTTTAGAGCGTTCTTTATCACAAATTTTTTTGCCCAATAACGTCCGACCGGTTATAACCTGACCTGTTGTTAGCCCTAAACTAGCGGCTCCAAGCACCCCTAGTCCCGTCAAAACACCTGTAGCCACAGCGGCGGGCAATAAGACTACAACCCCACCCACTACCGCCGCTCCTACGGCTAAACCTATCCCCACATTAACAAGACCTTCTCCCGCGCCTTCCCAGTTCCACCATAATCCAAGGGGATCAACAAAATTGACCGAATTATTGCCCGCATAGGTGTATAAATTAATCCCTCCCAAATAACCAATCGGATCCCGCTGTAAAAATCTTCCTATCTGCGGCGAATAATATCTGGCTCATGCTAAATACTACGACCCTCTGTAGGAGCTGTCTCTAACCCTTCCTATAAATTTTCAAAGAACAATTGCGCTTATTTAATATGATACTTTTGAATCACTGATTTATTTGTCTGTATGATGGATTCTCATCCTTTAGCCACCTATAGCCAATTGACGTTGCCTAGTCGATGTCCCGTTATTGCTGGGCATCTTACATGCTCTACGGTCTTATAAGTGATGGATGAGAGGCCGACTGAACGCGACAGGGTCTAAATCCCTTTCAGGATACGCCCTAACGATAATATAGCGGCATCTCTCTCATCCATCATACAGCCATTATAACAGATCCTAATCTATTCGGTTGTTCCTTTGTTTGATCAAAATCACTATCATAGGGTTTCATTGACTTCATAACAGCATAGACTATTCGTAATATCTTACATGAAACAGCAATGATAAATTTTCTTTTAGAGCCTCTTTTAACTTTGTTCCGCTCAATTAAATCTAGATATTTCAACCGCAGCCTCGTATCATTTCTCACAGCAACCAATCCAGCCTGAAAAGCCAATGATCTTAACAATGGCCGTCCTCTTTTGGAAACATGGGTCTCTCCCTGAAATTTCCCCGATTCAATCCGTGATAAATCCAATCCGGCCAACTTGAGTATTTGTCGAGATGACCGGTAATTCTGGATATCCCCAATCTCCGCCACCATCCCTGCCCCAATAACAGGCCCAATCCCGGGAATAGTTTGCAATAAATCATATTGCGGGCATTGCTTGCATAAAAATTGGACCTTTTCCAACAGCAATTTCTGTTCCCGTCTGATTCTTTGTATTTCTCTGACGATAAACTGCGTTTCCCATCGTAACGATTCTTGATCCAAAGTACTCCCGATGCTCTCTTGGGCTAACCTGTAAAGCTCTATAATCTTGCTGCGCTTTAACGTCGGATCCGCATGCTTCTTAATGTCATCAATAAATTCCTTTTCCTGCACCTTAACGATATCCTGTGGCAAAGGATACCTTTCCAGAATCGTCAAAGGCACCAATTCGCTTACGACAGGATACGCTTTTGTAAATTCAGGAAAAGTCATGCATAAAATATTGTTCTGCAATCGCACCCGATACAACCCCCGTTCTTTTGATAAACGGCTGTAGAGCGTCATTAGCCGCCGAATATCGCCATAAGGAGGGTTGTCATCGTCATAGTAGATCATCTTCCCCTGCTTCATGCAGTCCACAACGTTCCAAGCATCTTTGATATCATTTTTATTCCAAGATAAATCGAGCGTATCACGATTTCTTTTGGTGATAAAACTGGATACTTGAACGACAAAATATCCTTTTAACGAAAGATAATCGGCCAAAGCTATCATGTAGTTGCCCGTTGTTTCGAGGCCGATAATCGTTTCGTCCGGCTTAATGGCTTGTTGATACTCCTTGATTTTCTCGATGAACATTTCGTAACCGGCTTTGCTGTTCTCAAACTGCAGCCGGCGATTCAACATCCTCCCCGAGGAGATCATCACGCAGGCATCATGCTTATCTTTGGAAATATCTATGCCAATGAGCAGATAATTCTGTGCTTCTTTAATGCTTTGTTTAATCTTTTCAAACTTTTCTCGTCTTGGATTAATCATCTCTAACCCTCCTGTTTTAGGTTTTATTTAAGTTTCGCAGGAAAGGTTAGAGATTGCCAAATTTTATTCAGGTCCTGTTTATTGAGCGCTTTTTGTCCAAATTGTTATAACTAAGATAATAATATTAGTAACCAACAGAATAAAAGTAATTAAGCTAGCCTTCCATCCAAACCTTATTTTCTTTTTTAAACCTACAATCTGCTTACTATCTGAAGAGTCTTGTGTATAAACAATTCTAAAGCTATTCTTTTTAATAACAAAACTCCAGAAGTCTTGATCACTTTCTTTTGCCAGAACTCTTAAGAAAAAGAAGGTATTTATCCAGGAATAAAAAAAGAATCCAAAAAGAAGAATGGCAAATGAGAACAATGGTGCGATCAAAAGAAAAATAACATATTTCTCGGTCATTTAGGGTTACCTCCAAGTAATCCATGGATAAATATCTGTTCTTGTAATGAACATATGGCCTTCTGGCGTACCAGCCCCTATTCCTATGCTCCCTGTATAAGAAGCTCTTGCATTGGGATCATGTGGGAGATTAATTTCTCCTCCAAATGATCCGCTAATTCCAAACTGTCCTGAACCTCCCAGAGTCGTTGCTTGTCCTTTTAATTGGCATGCACTCTCATTGCCCGAGATTGACAGGTCCAGTGTTCCGGAGACACTTCCACCTAGGAGAGATCCTCCACCAAATACGGTGTATCCTCCCAATACAAAACCAGCATCTCTACTGTAACTTATAACAATTCCTCCACCTACTGTGTATCCCCAACGGAGACCTGGATTCAAACTGAAACCTAGTTGCAATGTCCACAATCCATAAGGATCAATATAATTAATAGGATTATTGAGTGCGTAAACATAAGGATTCGGGCTGTCCACATATCCTAAAGGGTCTCTGGATAAAAACCTTCCTATTTTAGGGTCATAGTATCTACGTCGATAATAATACAACCCCGTCTCAGGATCATATTCCCTCCCAGTGAAGTACAATCTATTACCCAGGGAAGACAACTGAGTTGGCTGGCCATAGACATCGTAGTCGTAAGTTTCGACTAGATTCCCATCGGTATCTGTAAGGCCGGTGACACTGCCTAATCCATCAAAATGATAATAGTAAACTTCCGATCCTTTATCTAAAAGAATCGGCTCATCTATTCCAGGGCCATAAACATATTTTGCCTCTAACACATCATTCTCATCGTATTCACCGATAACCTGATCACCATCATAGATAAACTTAGTCACTGTACCATCGACATCCTTTTCGATTCTCCGGCCAAAGACATCGTAAGAATAAGTGCTAGAAGTGGTAGGAGTGATAACAGTGGTAAGCCGATTCTCTTCATCGTAAGCGTATGTGTTCATCCCATCCAATGTTAAATTTCCATTAGCATCGTAAATATAGTCAACGTTTCCTACCCGGGTGTATTGATTAAGATTATTGGTCGTATAGTTAGTGATCCCGCCATTGATGGTCGAAATACGGTTCCCTGCGGCATCGTAGGCAAAAGCTGTATCAGCGAATGAAAATCCTTCGGGGTAATCGGCATTGGTCATCTGATAAAGATCGTCGTAGGTATACTGGTGCGTATCTTCCATGGTCGTCATGGTCTTACGATTCCCTGCGTTATCGTAAGCGTAATCATATTGAGAAAGCGTTGTCTGTGGATTGATTTGCTGATTTTTTATTTGACTGAGGCGATCAATGGGATCATAGGTATAAGTGGTCCGGGTATTATTGGCTAAATTTAATTGGGCTCTACGTGATAAAGTATCGTAGCTATAATTTGCAATCACCTGAGCAGCCTGGTCTTTAATATCTGTCAGACGGTTAAGTTCATCATATTCATAGGTAATATGGGTTAAATCTGGATAGGTCAGTTTTGTGCGGTTGGAATTTGCGTCATATTCGTAAGAAACGGATTTGGTATCGGGATAGATTACCTGGGTAAGTCGATTAACCGCGTCGTAGTCGTTATGTATCGTACCCGTTGAATTAACAACATCTATCAGACGGGAACCCATATCGTAAACATAATCCACCGTTGAACCGTCAGAAGAATAGGTTTTAAAATCTAACTGATTTAAGGCATCATAATCATAGGTAACCATTTGGCCCTTCGGGTCTTTTCTGGTCTTTAAGTTTGAGGCGGTATCGTAAGTAAAATATTTTTTGGATGTATCAGGATAGACAACTGTCTTTACTCTATCAAAGTCATCATACTCATAGCTGGTTACATTTCCTTTGGCGTCTTCAATGGTTTTTAAATTCCCATTTTCATCGTAGCTGTACTCTACAGCATTGCCTAAAGCATCCACAACATTTTCCAAAAGGTCCCTTGAATTATAAGTGTAGGTTGCGGCATTACCCTCCGCGTCTATCAGGGAAGTCCTATTTTCATTCTTATCATAATCAAGGGTTACCCTGTTTTCCAGATCATCGGTGATTGTCTTAACTTTATCTAATGATATGTAAGTATATACGGTTGTCTGCCAGGGGTTACTGACATCATCGGTCTGTCTGTTGACTTCAATCATCTGATCATTTTTATCATAGGCGTAGGTAGTCACATAGTTAAAGGGGCCCGGGCTGGTTACTTTCGTAAGTAAGTTGTGTGAGTTAAATTCAAAGTTGGTTATATTCCCTCTCGCGTCTTTTATATTGGCTATATTACCTGCAGAATCATAGCCAATCTCAGTCACGTAATCTAAAACTCCATAGGCTAAAATAGCCCTTTTCAAATAGCCTGTATTTGCATAATATTCGTATTTCGTGATACTGCCTAACGGATTGGTCACTGTTTCGATTTGCCCAAAGTTATTGTAGGTAAAATAAATCTCTGGGGCCTGGCCGTTGACTTGAGGATAGGTGATTTGAACTAAATTCCCATTCTCTCCATAGTTGGGATCGAGCACAGGAAATTCGTAATCATAGGTATATGTGGTGATATTCCCCCGAGGATCAGTCACGGTCTTTACGAAACTAAAATTAGACTCGTAGGTAAGGATAGTTACAATATCACTTTCGGTTGAGCCAGGGATGGGCTTCTTGGTGATTTGTATAACGTTGCCATGAGCATCGTAGGTGTATTCAATGGAATTTCCTCTTGGATAGGTTATCTTGGTTATCTCTTGATTAGCGTTATAGGCGTAGGTGGTTGTAAAAGAATCTATTGTCTTTGAAGCCGCCGTGCCATCCTCATTTAACCGCCAGGTGGTCACATTGCCTTCCCTGTCCGTGACCGTGGTAATAAGATTAGTGGTATCATATTGGAAGTCAAAATAACCACCTTTATATTTCTGCCAGTCAACTTTGCCATCATCAGCATAATGGTTAAATAAATATTCCTGATCATACCCATCAAGGACCGTGGTCAAACGGTTCGCGCTGTCATAAACATAGGTTGTGGTCGTGCCTTCTGGATAATCTGGCGTAGGGGGCCTTGTTACCGTAATAAGATTATTATTCGCATCATATCCATAATTTGTTGTTCTTCCCGTGAAATCACTTAACGCGCTTATTTTATTAGAAGCGTTGTAAGTTAAGACAATCTCTCTGCCTGCAGTATCTTTTATCGTTACTAGCTTTCCACCGGGGTCATAAACAAACATCATCTGATTACCATTTCTGTCGGCGATTGAAGTCAGCCAGCCAGCCAGAGTAAATTCATAACGGATGCCGTGTTTGGTCGTCAGGACAAATTTATCGGCTTCTTCTACTAAAGTATCATAATTACCCGCGGGAGACTGGTATTGACCATTCCCTAAATAAGTAAATATCTCCTTATCGCCATCGGAATTTTTCTTGGATACATAAGTATCCACTCCATCTGAAGTCTTAGTCAAGCTGATATTGTAGTTATGATTCCAGCCTCTGCCCAAAGGCCCGTCATAATCATCAAGACTATTATAGAAACGCGCAAATTCAAAATGTATGGCTCGAGAAGGAATAGCTAAATCACTTACCTCGTATGAAAAGTTGCCAGTCAGCAAATTAACCGGCTCTCCATCTTCCTGCGCCTGGTCTTCATTGAAATCCTCAGGATTATCCGATTGAGCTCCGCCATTATTTTGGTTAATAGTCCCATCATTCCAGCAAGGGGCCTCAGCAAAAGCGATACCCGCGAATTGACTAAATAAGAAGGCTGCCATCACAATGACAGATATTATTCGGTTAGGACGTTTTCTAAACATATTATTCCTGCCTTACTTCTGGCTCCTTATGTTTAATGATAATTTTCTTAAATCCAATAGCTGATGGCCCATTTTGATCCCAAAAATTTACAGTAATTTTATGAAGACCGTTTTTATATTTGGTCGTATCCAGTTCAAAATCAAATGCGGCTGTACCTTTAAGATTCCTTCCACTAGTTTTATAAATTAAGACACCGTCCATAAAATATTCAACCAAAAATCTTTCTTCTTCTATTTCTTTGACACTTGGCCGTTTGGAAATTCCTATGACAACGACTCCAGCCACCGTGGGAGGTTTATCTATTTTTTGTTTTCTCTCCATGGGCGAGTTATATCTATGCGGATGGACTAAAGGGACATTGATTTGGGAGGTCTGCGCCGCATATAAAAATGAAGTCATCATGCTAAAGAATGCAAAAATACTGATTAAAATTTTCTTTATGGTCATCTTTCTTGCCCTCTAATAATGGATGAAAACAGTGGCCGAACGCACCAGAGAATAATTGCCGTTATTTTCTGCCTGAATGTCTATTCTATATTCCCCTTCTTGAACAAATACACCCCCACTCGTCTTTCCATCCCAGAGCTCACTATTTGTTCCCGCATTCCTTGAAGCAGAGGTTATTAAATTCCGCACTAAATTATTATTGGAATCGTAAATATTCATTGTAACTTTACAAGCTCTTAAAAGTCCATAGGTTATTGTGGCTAATCTAGGACTGTTAGAATAGGGATTATTTTCTGGACTAAATTTAAGCGGGTCCACAGTAATAGAGTTATCAATAACCGGCATCTGGCCAACAACAATAATTGCCTTGTCGGGAAGAGTATACCCCCAAATGGCAAAGGTATAGTTACGATAAGGGACAATCTCTCCCAATTCATTGCGTCCATCCCAGACGGAGGTATATTGACCTTGGGGTCTTGGGACCTCATACTCGATAACCTTAACGGCCGGACCATCATATCTTGATTCTCTTACCTTTAAATTAATTTTCGCTGATTGCGACATATTGTAGGTAAGAATACAAGGGATATTCTTTGAGGCATCAAATGGAGTGGTTAATAAAGATATACTGTGTGAAATATCCTGCCCTCCGGTGCCCCTGGGATCAAAAACAACAATAGGTTCACCCTGGATGGAATCCGTAATCACAAAGTAATAGTAACCATCCGGTACAATCTGACCAGCGTCATCCCGGCCATTCCAGATTTCTTGATAACTGCCGGGCGAACGAGGAACCTCATTCATAAGCTGACGCACTAGATTATCCTGAGAATCATACATATTGATAGAAATAATCGCATCTGTACTTAAGGTGTAGCTTATTAGACAACTTTCCCCTCGGCTTGGATCAAATGAGTTTTCGCAAATATTAATATTCGATATTTGTCTAAGATAAATATTTAAATTTACAGTATTAATTTCCCCGCCAAATATCGATTGAATGCTGATACGCGCGGTGTATCTGCCCTCATTTAAAGCTTGACCAAGATCGTCTAATCCGTCCCAGGTAAAAGACTGATGCCCGTACTCTATAGGAGTATTTTCACCCAATGTACGGACTAATTCTTGGTTAAAATCATTATAAATTTTTAAAGTAAGCAGACTATCATCAGAAGTATCAAAAGAAATGACCGTTAGATCATCCATTAAATCTCCATTCGGAGAAAATGGATTAGGCGAAGCTAAAAAGTTAGTTAAAAGAGGATATTTATTTACCGTAATAGTACGCGATTGTCTCTTTAATTTTGATCCCGCATCAAAATAAGCTATGTATATATCATTTTTAACATAACTTCCTCGGCTGTCACGTCCATCCCAGATTATTTCATAATTATTAACAAAACCTGTTTTCTCAGCAGGGGCTTTAGGTTCTACCGCAGGACTTTCTCTTTCGAAGTGCTCTCTTATCAGCTCACTTATCGTCTCATCCATGGTCATCCTCTTTCCGAGCTTCGACGTGTATTCTCCAAGTACTCTGGTGAGCAGATGGTGGGTTTCTTCGCTTATCTTCAGGGTTTTAGTCAAGAGCAATCACTTCTTGCTGGCTTTAGACTTTTGATTTCTCTCCTCCCAGAATTTCTTCCA
>JACQRL010000396.1 GCA_016206485.1 Planctomycetota bacterium
GCGAACCTCCACTCTGAAGATTTATCAAGTCAGTTATATAAGCCCCTGTTGTGCCATTCCATACACGAATTACTGCATCACTATCTGCTGTCAGTATCTCATTACCTGGAGCGGCAGCAACATCTCCTATCGCTACACTAACCGGGTAAAGACCCGGCTCCGTTCCTATACCCGTAGTATATAGTAATGTCCCTCCTCCAGTCCATACACGCACAAAATCATCGTCACATACTGCCGCTATCTTCCCGGCCAAGACATTGCCGCTCACTGACATCAGTAAAACAAACGATACTATCGCCATTATTACACTAAAACCTACCTTCTTTTTCACTGTCAATCACTCTCCTTTCAATTTAAGTTTTCTGCCAATCACACTACCAATAGTATAATTGGATACTACATTATTTATATTAACACAGAAGTAACTTTTACCCACAGTGCCATTTCTAAATAAACCTTCTATCCTCCTTTCTATTTAATCGTCTCTTCTGTGGAATTTTCTGTCATTGTCTTCTCTAATACTTCTCAACCTACATAGTATTCTACTATGGAGCCATGAGTCCGGCGGCTCTAAGTTTACTAAGCAACGCATTGAAATCGGCTTTCAGTTCCGAGGTATTATTAGCTGTACTATCAGCCTGTGCTGCTGCCTGCCCACCAAAAGGAACCCATGTTCCTGGTGTCCCAGCGACCGTACATTTCCAACCTAAGGGACCCCCAGCAGTTGGAGTAGTGTTATATACAATATCTCCTTGTGCCCAAGTTCCAGAAGTAGGAGATGTTACTCCATAAAGCCATGTATTTGTAAGCATTCTAAATTTGTCCACTCCTGCCCTTCCTGTAATTCCTCCTTTTACTTGTTCCGCTTCAAGAAGTAAATTGGCTACTGATGCACCTGATATAGTTACTGTCCCACCAACGATAATATTTGTTTGTGCGGTATTCCTAACTGTAAAAGTCTGACCACTGAGATTTACCATAGATCTTTTTAGTTCAAATACAGAAGAAGGTTTTTGTGTGGCGCTATTTATGTTGTTAAATATTAACTGGGCACTGTCTAAAACGAGAGAATTATTACCATATATGTAATTAAGTGCACCGCCAAACAGAGCTATCCCACAGTTTTCAATCTTAAGATTTGCTAAGATATGAGTACCCCCGAACCCACCTAAATAAAAAGCATAGACAGGAGAACCTCCTGCTGTTGGTTCTCCAGCAATATTTTCAAATATTATGGGTCCATTACAATCTTGGGCATCAACTGTTCCTACACCCAAAAAAACATAGGCATTATTCTTTTGTGCAATAAATCCATCACGGAAAGACCAAGAAGACGTTGCCGCCCCCGTATTCATATAGATTCCTACAGCATCTGGGGCTGTGCTCTCGTTTATAAAAGAAAAATTCTCAACCCATATTCCTGAATTGGTGGAGCCATAAAGACTATCAACGCTTAAATCATCCGATTGACTTGTGTAAAATACATATTTAGCTCCCCCGCCAAGAAGGCTTGACCTAAGAAAACTAAGTTTGTTTTCTTCAGAGGCAATAGAATAAATAGCTGCTACACTAAAGTATCCTGTAACAGCAACATCCTCTATACGATGAGAACCTGCAGAAGCGGCATTAACGCGGCCAAAACATAACCCTGTTTTAGGAGTTGTTATGCTGTTTCCTTCAATAACCAAATTTTCAATAGTAACATCTATCGCACCCTTTAAACTAAGAACAGCCGCTCCTGTATGAGTTCCGACAATTCTGCTTGATTCTTGATACCGTGAGCCAGAACCCCTTATTGTTATATCGGCAGGCACATATATGGTAGATGTGGTTTTGTATGCTCCCGTAGGAAATAGAAGCACTCCACCAGGATCAGTTTGCCCATAAGTTGCCAGAGAAGCAAGAGCCTTATTTATGGCAGTTGTATCATCAGCACTCCCATCCCCCACTGCTCCCCACCATTGAGGATAAATTTCTTTTACAGAACTAGAACCAAATTTAACTGTACCACTACCACTGAATATCTGAGTTAAAGTAGCACTAATCGAGCCATTAATAGTCATCGTCACATTAGCAGAAACGTCAAGTTTGCCACCCTGAAGAAACCATAAGGTTACATTCGAAGGAACAGTTTTATCAGCAGTTACAGATTGCATATCAGGAATAAGAAGCGTTTTTTTACTAGTACCTATTGCATCAATAGCAGCAGAAAAAGAAGCATAAGCCCTTACATCTACCCAGGGACCTTTGGTAATAATGTCGCCAACATCAGTTAGGTTATATTGATTCATAGATAAATCAGACGCAAGTGGAGTAGCAGTACTCGTAGGGTAAGATACTGCCCCGCAAATACTTGATACAAACATCATAAGACCATAAATACTACCTGTTAACACCAACACTAAAAATCTTATATTTGTTTTCATTTCTTTTCCCTCCTTTTATTTGACCGAGTAACTTTTAACTCAGTCATCACTACTTCCTTCAACACTCCATTCTTTTTAGCACCTCCTTTCTCGGTAAGTTTTACCCTGGTTCAGACGATTATTCGTTACTTCTTTTTTCGGGGACAGGCACATCTTACTTACTTAGAGGGACAGTCCCATTCTACCGCTTTCAGCCGGTAAATGGGACAGTCCCTGTTTTGTCCTTAAATGAGATAGTCCCCATATTTCCTACTCCCTCAAATTTGCGCCGCAGGATTCGCGGATGACTAATTCTATTGGTATTACTGTCTTTGTATGCTGATGGTGCTCCGGGTCTTCCAGACATTCAAACAACTTCTTGGCTGCGAGTCTTCCCAGGTTTTTCTTTGGGACACATATAGTCGTAAGCGATGGATGAACATGGGATGATAGACTAATATCATCAAATCCCACTATTGCTATATCTTCAGGTATCCTTAATCCTTTTTCTTTAATAGCCTTCATTGCGCCGATTGACATCTCGTCATTAGAGAATAAGGCAGTGGGAAGAACAGGAAGTTGCAAAATCTGCTTCATGGCATTATAGCCGCCATCTGGGTGGAAGTTGCCTTCTGCTATAAGACTCTCATCATAACGAATCTCATACTTTTCAAGTGCCTGGCAATAACCATTATAAATCCCCCTGCTGAAATAATTCTCTAATGGGCCGCGAATCATTGCTATTCTCTTATGCCCTAAGTTTATCAAATGTGAGACAGCATCATAAGCCCCTTGCTCATTGTCGCATGCAATGCAGTCAATATCTGATGACGGTGGGATACTATCTACTATTGTGAGCGCATGTAATGATGTCTGTAAATGTTTGATTACCTCATCAGGTATCTGTCCTATAATCATCACGCCTGTAAATCTATTTGATTCTATCTTCTCATAGAATTCTATCATGTTGAATAAATCCTCTTCAAATGCTATCAGGGATAATGTATATTTATTTGCACTTACTACCTCTTCTATTCCCTGGAGAACCGGAGAGAAATAATTGTCTGTTGATGTAACTCCTTCACCTAAGACAACTGCAACGTTCTTGGTAGGCGCGTGTTTCATTATAGCCCCCCTTACCAAACTTCTGGCTGCTGAATTAGGTTCGTATTTGAGGAACCTTGCACTCTCCATGACCTTGCTTCTTGTAGCATCGTCAAC
>JACQRL010000397.1 GCA_016206485.1 Planctomycetota bacterium
ATGTTAGATCTTATATTGGGATTGCAATATCGATAGTTGGTTTGATTTTGTTAGCAGTGTATCAATTTCATACTAGACGTGTTCATAATAGTTTGCAATAACTCGGACTAGTACCGGAGATAGAACTCATTGATCAAAGGAATTCTAAATTTGCTTTATCCGGATTGAGAGGGTTTGTATGGATAGCAGATTTTATTTTCACCAGATGTAAGGGTCCCTGTCCTGTTATGTCTGACAGGATGAAAAGCTTGCAGCAAATTATTCCGAACAATGTTCGACTCGTTTCAATTTCAGTCGATCCGGAATATGATAATCCGTCTGTAATGTCGGAGTATGCAAGCAAATACAGTAATAATAGCGAAAACTGGTTCTTTTTGACGGGTGAACTTAGTGCAATACACAATCTTGCCAGAAATGTCTTTAAAATTGCGTTGCAGAAAGAGGATTCAAGTGCTCCCGACGCTGGGGTAATCCATAGTACTTATTTTATTCTTGTTGATCAAAACGGAAAGATTCGAAATTATTACTCGATAGAAGATCAGCTCCTTGAACAAAAAATTACAAATGACATAAAACTTTTGAGTAAAAGTATAAACTAATCCTATATGCGGTTCAGACGATACTTATTTATTGACTCTATATTTGGATGTTTTAGATTTCTTGTTTATAAAGTGCACGTATGAGTAAACTATTCCCTCTAGGTATTACTATTATTATCCCTCTGGGAGTCATATTTCTGATTCTCAGTTTTCCTTTGACTTCAAATACCGGACCTAAATCTTTTGATCCCAAGGTATTTCAAACAGATGAAATTGAACTGCTTACTGCAAAAATTTCTGAGGTTGATTCTTTACTGACAGACTCGATCCTTCCAATTTTAGCAGATTTGAAGGGATCAAAAGAAGGAGCAGATAAGCTAGAACAAAACATGATGAAGATGAAAGCTGAACTTGCCAATTTTAAGCATATATTACCAAAAGGTCAAAATAATAACAAAATTGATGAACTACTTGCCCTTGTTCCCGGCGATCAGGCTTGGCTTGATGAAATTCAAGATTTTATTCTTCTACAGTCTTCATTAAATAATTTGAAAATAAGATGGGAACCTGACATTCAAAGGGTGCAAAAAGGTCAACGAATGTACAAACAATTATGTATGACCTGTCACGGCAAAAATGGAGATGGAGTCCCCGTTACACCGGAAAAATCGGTTACTGTACCCGCAGACGCAGAAAGTTCCGTTTTGCAGGTAAGACCTAGAGATTTCACCGGGATTACGCATAAAGACAAAAAAGTTGTTTTTAAATTTATTTCTACAGAAAGAGAATATTCTCCGGCTCTGGAAGATGATCTTCGCAATACAATAAAAAGTGGGTTGCCGGGATCTCCTATGCCGGGATTTACCTCATTGTCACAAGAAGAAATAGATGCGCTTGTTGATTATATAAAAACGTTTGCATATTTAACTTGGAAATATGGAAATGTAAACCCAAAAGTATATGTATCTCCTAAACCTCCGCATGACTTAGAAGCAAAGGTGAGGATTGATAAAGGGAGACAGGCATATCTTACTTTATGTATGGCGTGCCATGGTGATATTGAAAACGGTAAGGATCCTGAAAAGGATAAGACTGTAGACTGGGTTGATTCAAGTGGCAAACCGATTCCAATAATGCCAAGAAATTTTGCATTTGAACCTTTAAAAAAAGGGAAATTCCAGGAGTTATTCAATTCTATAAGGCTTGGTATACAGGGAACTCCGATGCCATCTAATCCGTCTTTATCTGATGAAGATACTTGGGATATTATTTCGTATATTCTTCACCTGAGAAAAATGGCTAACGAGGGAAAGCTGCCTCATAAGAAAAATTAAAATTATGTTGCCTGAAAATATTTCTACTTTTGGTCATTTAGTTGATAATTTGATTCTTATAATATTTGTCATCACTCTTATGGTAACAGTGCTTGCCTTTGGCATAATAATATATGCTGTCATTCGGTATAATAGAAATTCCAATCCTCATACGACCTACAAATTTGGCCCGTTTATTTCAAAAATTATTTATCTTGATGCTGCTATGATCGTTTTCGATCTGATAATTGCTTACGCAAGTGTAAGTGGATGGGCACATGTTATCATGAGAAGTCGAAGCGATTTGATCTCGGAACATAAGGAATATGTTGATGTCAGAATTATAGGTAGACAGTTTTTCTGGTCATTTAATTATGCAGGACTTGATAATAAAATGGATACTAACGATGACTTTATTATTGCCAACAAGTTGGTTGTTCCGATAGATACTCTTGTACTTCTAAACTTGACATCTGGTGATGTAATTCATTCATTTTTTGCACCGCATTTGAGGTTGAAATATGATGCCATTCCTGGTCGTAGTATGGATGTATGGTTTAAGGCGACAAAAACTGGTAGTTATGAGATTGCTTGTGCTGAACTCTGCGGAGCTGAGCATTACAGGATGAAAGCAAAATTGGAAATTGTAACAAAAGAGCAATATAAAAGCTGGCTTAATGAAAGATCCGGTGCTTTATCTGTAAGGTGAAAATGGAACATACAATTGATGAACATGGTAGCCATGGTGGTTTTGTAAGCAGATATGTCTTCTCACAGGATCATAAAGTCATTGGGTTACAGTATTTGATTACTGGTTTGATTATGGCCCTTCTTGGCGGTATTATCGCTGTAATATTTAGATCTCAGCTTGCATGGCCGAACCGCGAGGTACTTTCACCTGAAGCGTATAACTCGTTTGTCACTATGCATGGAACGTTGATGGTATTTTGGGTAGCAATGCCGGTGCTTATTGGAGGCTTCGGCAATTTCTGTATTCCTTTGATGATCGGTGCAAGAGATATGGCTTTCCCAACGCTGAACATGCTGTCTTATTGGACATTCTTTTTGTCTTCGATTGTAATTTTAGTGTCATTTTTTGTTCCTGGCGGGGCTGTTTCAGCTGGATGGACAGCTTACGCTCCTTTGAGTGTTGATGCAAGGTTTACAGGAGTGAACTGGGGAATGTCTCTATGGTTGGTTGCGTTAATCCTGGAATTCGCATCGATGTTAATGGGAGGTGTCAATTACATAACAACAATATTTAATCTCCGGGCAAAAGGGTTGACACTTATGAGGCTTCCTATGCTGGTTTGGATGGAGATGATTGCTGCAGTTTTGTTTATGTTTTCAGTGGGACCTTTGATTGCAGGAGGAGGTTTGGCACTTCTGGATAAATCCATTGGAACTCACTTTTTCAGAGTAACTGCTGAAGGTCAAGGTGACCCAGTATTATGGCAGCATCTGTTTTGGTTTTTCGGTCACCCTGAAGTTTACGTAGTTCTTATACCTGGATTAGGCATAATAGCTGAAGTTATTACAGCTTGCGGCAGAAAAGCACTGCATGGTTACAAAGCAATTGTTTATTCGACAATTGCTGCCGGAGTTCTCAGTTTTGTCGTATGGGCACACCACATGTTTGTTGCGGGCCTCAACCCCTTGCTTGCTGTTGGATTTAGTATCACGACAATTTTGATATCTATACCGTTTTTCATCTTGTCTGTTGCGTTTGGACTGACCTTATGGGGCGGGTCTATACGAATCACCTCTTCTTTTTTGTTCGCACTTGGAGGGTATTTAATATTTATAATTGGAGGAGTAACTGGACTTTTCCTCGGTGCGCAAACAGCAGATATTTATCTGCATGATACCTATTTTGTAGTTGCACACTTCCATTACACATTTTTCTCATCTATTATAATGGGAACAATTGCAGGTATTTATCACTGGTTCCCAAAAATGTTCGGTCGTAAAATGAATGAAACATTGGGCAAGGTTCATGCTGTTGGAACTTTCATATTTTATAATCTTTTTGCTTTTCCATTGTTCTTTCTTGGATTGGCTGGTCATCCAAGAAGATATTCCAGTGCATTAGAATATGACTTCCTTGCTAAATATCAGTGGATACACCACCTTGCAACCGGAGCGGCAATCATATTAGTCGCATTGCAGATAATATTCATTTATAACTTTTTCAAGAGTATGTTTACTGGAGAAAAGGCAGAGAAAAATCCATGGAGAGCTACAACACTTGAATGGCTGGCGGAATCACCACCTGTTCATGGTAACTGGGGGAATGCATCACCTGTGGTTGAAAACGGTCCATATGAATACTCAGTCGAAGGAGATTCGGATGATTTTAGACCACAAGGGAAATTAATCCCGACTCACGTTAAACATTAAAAGAGTATTTATGTCAAGTTATGCTGAAATAACCCGCGAAGATGGAGAAAGTACTGGTATACCAAGTCCGCGGCTTGCTATGTGGGTCTTTTTGTCTTCAGAAATAGTGTTATTCGGAGGGTTGATTGGAAGCTGTATTTTATTCAGATTAACTTATGAGAAGTGGGCTGAGTACGCTGCGCATGTAAACAGTATGATCGGATCAATCAATACCCTTGCACTCCTTACGAGCAGTTTAACTGTTGTTTTGGCACATAAGATGGTCCAGAACCGAAACTATAAAGCAGTAAATATTTTTTTAGCTATTACAATATTGCTAGGATTACTGTTTCTGGTTTTAAAAGGGATCGAATATTCAGGTGAAATTCACCATGGTTATACAATATTGAAAGGGCCATTCTGGGCATTTTATTTTGGTATAACTGGATTACATGCTCTGCACGTTTTAGTTGGGATAATTCTAAACGCGATAGTGCTTATGTTATCATTGAGAAATAAGAGGCCGCAAAGCTTTGTTGAAAACTCCGGATTGTACTGGCACTTTGTAGATGTTGTATGGATTTTTGTGTTTCCATTATTTTATCTTTCGTAGGAGGAATTTATGGAAGATCATACTGAGCATCATCCAAACTATGTTTTAATATGGTTTATACTCGTAATATTGACCATTATAAGCATTTTAATAGGTAAATATATCGATAATCATGTGTTAAAGGTGACGTTGTTGTTTGTGAATGCTGCAATTAAAGCCGTATTGGTGGCACTTAATTTTATGCACTTGAAATTTGAAAAAGTAGTTGTAATCAGCCTTGTTGTAGTACCGCTCACACTTTTTATCTTGTTAATATTCGGTTTAATGCCGGATACTCTTTCTACAATCAAGTGGTGAGCGAAAAGCATAGAATCATTGCACCTCCCCCTCCGGTACAAGGAAGTAATGGGGATGACGGTTGGAATAATGATTTTCCCGATAGCGATATCAAAAAACACAATGTAGCTCGATTTGCTATTATGCTTCTTATTTTCTCTGAGATGATGATTTTTGCTGGCCTCATCAGCGCATATTTGATTTTAAAGTTTAACAATACGACGAACTGGCCTTCTGCTGGTCAGCCTAGATATCCGCAGGAAGCAACACTTATTAATACAATTATCTTACTGCTGAGCGGAGTGCTCATGTTTTTATTTAGAAGATCATTAAATAGAAATTTGCAATTTTCCAAACTTTCAGGGTTGCTAATCGCATGTTGTGTACTTGGAATCGTATTTTTAGTTCTTCAAGGACAAGAATGGCTTAAACTTATTAGTTATGGTTTAACAATTACTTCGAGTGTTTACGGCTCGATTTTTTATTCAATCATAGGATTTCATGCAATTCACGTTTTGATAGCTGTCGTTTGGCTTATATGGGCTTCAAGGCTTGTAATTGCTTCAAAGTTCAGCGGACATCTAATCAACCTTGATATATGTGGAATTTTCTGGTATTTCGTCGTATTATTATGGCCGTTACTTTATGGTGTCATATATTTCTAATCTTTTGGGTTGTATAGGTTGCGCATCAGGGAATGCAGATCTATTTAAAGCCCTTCTGATAGGTGGTGGCTTCATGGTCATCTCTGTTCTCTTTGTTGTAGGGGCATTTTTTTACATGTGTTTTCGTTTTGTGAATGAGAAACCATCCAAGTCTAAGAGATAATATACAGCTATTTGCTGCTGAGATCATTCTCGGTTAGTTTCAGCCTTTTTTTCTTTGATAAAACGTGAATTACGTTATGTTTGAGCAGTTTATTAACGTGTTTGCTGGAAGTCGCACAAATAATTTTATTACTGATCTTTTTTTGTTCATTTTTATTAATTTGTATTTCGTTGCAGATTATAATGTCTCCATATAAGAAATCGCAAAAATATGCTTCACGCGTTATTACGATTGTTTTTCCGTATACCTTAGTCACTATAGGCTCGGATAATTTCTCATCCAACACAAACTTATTTAAATTTTTATTGTCAGTAATTGAAATAAACAGCACAGAATTGACTGATTCTATAGTGACTCCATACTTATTTGGTGAATTCCATAACATTACCAGTGGGAGCATTAAAAAATGAGTGAGTACTAACTTATTATGCCCTGCCTTGTTTAAAGTGATCAAGGATATAAGTAAGCAATAAAACGTGAAAGCTGCATATATGTTGATTTCATTCAATGTTAAAGAACTTTCGGGCAGTTGATAGATCAGAGCTGTTGACGACTCTATGGATTTAAACATAGTTATAGTTACACCAGACAGCAAATATGCCGGGTAAGTAGCACTGAAAACCAGAAGCAACAATCCGAATATAAAACAAAGTGCTATTGGATAGCTGAGGATAAAGTTCGAAAGGAGTATATAAGGAGAAAAAGAATGAAAATATATCGCTTGAATCGGTAAAAGAGGGAGCATTGAGCTTATAGTTAGTGTAAAAATTGAGAGCAATACTTGAAGTACATTATTTTTGACCAAGGTATTTTTATATCCTTCCAGGATTGGGTAGATGTATATCAATCCAAAAACACTGAGTGCAGACATATAAAGCCCCAGGTTGTAAATTTCCAATGGGTTCACCCAAATGATTATGCATATGGAAAGAAGTAGACTTTCACAGCTGGACAATTTAAAACAATATATATTTGAGACTGTGCTTAAGAAATGCATCAAAAATGCTCTTAAGACGGGCGAATCAAATTCGCATAAGCATGTGTAAAAGAAAAGCCCGGTGAGGACGAGAAGTTTTCTCTTTTTGTAGCTGTGAAATATAAACAATAGCAGTGAATTGATAAAGATACCTGCTACTACGATTTGAAATCCTGAAACTACAACAAGATGGCTGATACAAAGGACTTTTAGTTGCTTGTATAGTTCAGCATTAATGTACTCTTTGTCTCCAAAAATAAGAGCGCTTAAAAAATCAGCAATACTGCTTGGCAGTGTTTGATTAAGCTGACAGTTCAGTTTGTGCTTTATTTTATTTGTAACGATTTCTAAGTTGCTGATATTTCCAGATACTATAATGTTATTAAATGAATTGATTGTACCGTTGTAACATATTCCTTTTGCAATATCGTGTTGAAATATCGATGGTGTCAGAACGATTTTATCGACAGTTAGGACATCTCCGATATTTATATTAAGTAAATTTCTGGCAACTCTGATACGTATTTCGCACCCTTTATCTAATTTAGCAAAAATAATTGAATAATCTTTGCATTTGAAATGTTTATAGATTGTCAGTTTATTCACCGTGTGTGTTGCTGTGTGAGAATGCGATTTTAAGTGTTCGTTTTTGTTATAGACTGACAAAAAAGAAATAAAGATTGTAATTATTGTTAATGTGCTGTAGTAGTATTTCCTTTCTGATATAAATAAGAGAAAAAAAAGACTCGAAATCAACAAAGCAAGCAGATAATTTATATGTACTGTGATAGCTGTTATAAATATTGAATATGGGATTAATTTCCTCACAATAATTTCAATTGAGGAATTTAA
>JACQRL010000398.1 GCA_016206485.1 Planctomycetota bacterium
CAGGTAATATTTGTTTATTAGAAAATTTTGACCAAGTGATTTTTTGAATTTGATATTCGCCTGTTTTATTTGTGATAATGTGTAAGGTACCATAATAATCTGCAAACAAAAAACCACAATCTAAAATGAGATTGGGCCGTGCAGGATTTGAACCTGCGACCCCTTGCGTGTCGAGCAAGTGCTCTAGCCGCTGAGCTAACGGCCCATACTAATTTGCGATTGTAGATTTAAGATTTCAGATTTAAAGGAAAAGACACTTACAATAAGTGCTGAATTTAATCTATAGAATTGTTATGCGTCAAAAGTAAATTCTTTTTCAAAGTCGTAAACATTGTCAAAATCCTTAATGTTATCCTGGTCAGTTTTGCCGAGCAGATTGCTATTAACCATATTAAAAACTATATTGCCAAAATCATTTGTAGTGCGTATTCCCCATAAATTGAAAGTCATCCTTGCAAGACCGCCAAACTGCTTGATCCCTAATTTTTTAATTCCAAGTAGCAGCTCACTTCCAGAAATATGCCTCTTTTCTTTTATAATATTCTCTATAGTGTAATCCAGCGCCTGCAATACAAAAATATATGACTGCATATTATACCTGTTATCCTTTTCTATTATTTCTTTGAGCTTTTTATAGAGTGAATCTTTTATTTGGATCATTTATCAAGTTTAGGAAACAAGAGTTCGCTGGTTTTAATAGAATACTCGTTAGTTTTTAATTCATTTTCTATAGGGATAAGGGTGTTTATCCCAAGAAATGACAATATTTTGACGCTCGTATTGGGAATAAAAGGATAAGTAAGATATGAAACCCATTTGATAGTTTCCAATAGAGAAAAAAGAGTTTCATTTAATTCCTTAAGTTTACCCTCTTTTGCCTGCTGCCACGGAGCCCTTTGTTCGACGTAAGTGTTTGCAAGCCTTATAACTTCCCAGATTTTTGAGACTGCATCACTTAATTGAAAGTTGGAAAAATATGTAGGTAGTATGCTCTTGATGCTATCAACATGATCTGCCAAAAATCTGTCCCAAGTACTGTTTTCTACTCTTCCCTGAAAATATCTTTGGGCCATGGATACAGTTCTTTGAACAAGATTACCGAGGTCGTTTGCAAGATCTCTCTTGTATCTTTCGGAGAGTTTTCCCTCGCTAAAGTCAATGTCGCCTCCAATAGGGCTTTCTCTCAGGAGGAAATAACGGACTGCATCAATTCCAAATTTTGGGCAAATATAATCAGGTTTTAAAATGTTGCCAGTAGTTTTGCTTAATTTTTCTCCATGTGCAAGAACAAATCCGTGTATTAATACTGAACTTGGAAGTTCAATACCTGCTGATAACAGCATAGCTGGCCATATGATACAGTGAAACCTACTGATGTCTTGCCCTATTACATGCAGATCGCATGGCCAATATTTACTGAATTGTTCCAAATTATCTGGAAATCCAATTCCAGTCAGATAATTAATTAAAGCATCGAACCATATGTAAAATTTTTGATCTTTATGGTCTGGGACGTCTATTCCCCATGGAGCTTTTAACCTGGTGATACTGAGGTCTTTAAGCCCCCCTTTAAGGAACGAAACAATTTCGTTTTTTCTGTAATCTGGTCGGATTTTGAATTTGCCACTTTGTATAAGAATAAGAATTTGTTCTTTATAGTTGCTGAGTCTAAAGAAAAGGTTTGTTTCTTCTATGAATCTTACAGAGACTTTGTGTATTCCACACTTTCCATCTGCTATTTCAGATTGCTCTTTATATGCTTCACAAGAATCGCAGTAATTACCCTTATATGTTCCCTCATAGATATCTCCGTTTGCCTTGATTCTTTTGTATATTTCCTGAACTGCCTTTTTATGAGCGTCAGAAGTAGTTCGTATGAAAATATCATAGTTTATGTCTAGTGATTTCCAGACCTTTTTAAAGACATCTTCCATTTGGTCACAGTATTTAATGGTGTCAAGATTCTTTTCTTTAGCTTTTTTAAATACATTCGTACTGTGTTCATCTAATCCTGTCAGTAAAAGTACGTCGCAACCCCTCTGCTTATAAAACCGCGCTATCGTGTCAGAAATAATTTCTTCATAACCATGACCAAGATGAGGTTCATCGTTTGCATACTTAATAGCATTAGTTATGTAATATTTCATTTGTGTATTCTATAAGTCTTTTGAAGAAGTTAAAAAATTTAAAATCACGAGCTGAGGATTTAAATTTGATTCAATTTTCCAAAATGCGTCATAAAGTGAGTCAGCAATTTCAGCATTATAAGTAAGTTTATTTGCATGTTGGAATTCGAATGTATAAAGAAATACCTTTGCATAAAAACGCTTTTTTTCGAGCTCTTTGAACTGAGTTATAACCTCGAGAATTGAATCCGTTTGATTTGAATTTAGGAGCTCTTTAAATTTTTCTATTGTTATTATACATTTTTCCAGGCTCTTTTTATCATTTATTTCCATTTTATCCGCAATATATGAAACAAGATCGAGATTTTCATTACTGGTATTAAGATTAATTTTTTGGCATCTTGATGTTACAGTTGTGAGAAGTGAATGCACGCTTTTAATGTATATAAGGAACGTTGTTTGCCTGGGCGGTTCTTCGAGACTTTTAAGTAGACAGTTCTGCGCAAGATGGTTAATTGATTTTGCGCATATGATAACGTACCTTCTCATTTCATAGGGAGGTAGTATCTGCAATTTATTTTGAAGCTGCCTGATGTCATCTATAAGTACTTCCTCAGAGTTCTCATCTGATAGATTTTCAGACAATGAATTTATTTTAATCAGTTTGAATACAAATATATCCTTGCTCTGATCAATATTGATGCATTTGGAGCATTTATTGCACGCAGAGTTACTTTCACATCTTTGAAGTTTTATAAAGCGATAGATATTTTCTAGTGCTGACTTTGCAGAGCTTGATACAAATAGATAGGCATTAGAAATTTTGTCGGATTTTACTATGCCTTGAATTAAGTCTACAAGGTGTTTGTCTGATGTCATATGAGTTTGGCTATTCTGCTCCATATACATTTAAAAACTTCATCAGACGGTTTAGTTGCATCTATAAGAACATATTGTACCGGGTTCGTAGTACATAATTGCCTGAAGCATTCTGCTACTACATTGAAATATTTAACTGTTCGTTTTGATATTCTGTCGTTGCGATTTGTTCTTTTAAGCGCGTATTTAGCCGGGATATCAAGAATTATATTCAAATCCGCTCCTTTATGATTTGTTATAAGTGACCAGATTTTTTTTATCCTCTGTGTTCCTAGCCCAAGTCCTGCTCCTTGGTAGCAAAGTGTTGAGCTCATATATCTGTCAGAAATGATAATATATCCCTGTCTGATCTTGGGCATAATAACCTCTTGAAGTAGCTGTATTCTGCAGGTAAGGTATAAGAGCATTTCTGCTTCTGGAATTATATTGCATTTTGGATCCAGGAGGATTTTTCTTATTCTTTCGCTCAAATGTGTCGTTCCGGGCTCTCTGATGATAAGGAATCGGCGGTTTAATGATCTGAACTTATCAGACAGGAGTCTGACCTGTGTCGTTTTTCCGGCTCCATCTATGCCGTCGACTGTAATGAATATCCCTTTATTCACAGCTAAATTATTGATTTAGAGCGAAAAATATCAAAATATATACAGATGGCGTCACCACTGGTATCTGTAGTTATTCCTTACTACAACGGAAGTAAATATTTACCTATTACATTAGATAGCCTTATGTTTCAAAGCTATTCAAACATTGAAATTATAATTGTTGATGATGCTTCAACAGTTTGTGATGGGAAGGTGGTAAGTGAATATGTTAAGAAAATAAGGAGCGATAAGGTCAAGTATGTAGTTGGATACAAGGGTTCTAATATAGTAAGAAAAGTTGTTCCGCGCTTTAATAATAAAAGAAAGATTCGGGTATTTCGTCACAGATCTAATCAGGGAGCAACAAAAACATTTAATGATGGCCTGCATAAGGCCAGAGGGAAATATGTAACTTATATGTCTCAGGATGATATTGCGCATCCTGAGATGATATCGATTATGGTCGCTGAATTGGAAAAGAGAAAGATTGATTTTGTTTATTCTGATATGTGGATAATTAATGATTCAGGTAGAATACTTCGTGAATTCGTGCTGCCTGATTATGATTTCTACTATACATTTTGCAGATGGTATTTTGCAGGGGTATCAAAATTATTCAGAAGAGAGCTATTATCAAAATATGGATATTTTGATGAGTCATATAAGGTTTCCATGGATCATGAGTTGTTTTCACGGTTTGCCATTATGGATGCCAAATTCTTCCATATACCTAAAGTTTTGTACTCTGTAAGATTTCACGACGATCAAAGACAGGTAGGTCAGCATAGTTCGGCGAATACAACACGTCTTTATCAAGAATCGATCGAAATATGTAAAAGAAATCTTAGATGGTTGAAAAAACAGCACAGAAATCCTTGATCAGTAATCTGTAATTCGTATTTGAAATTAGAATACCGATATCTAACATAGTCCCTATGACAGAACAGCAATATGATGCCAGTCAGATCAAGCTTCTGGAAGGAATAGAAGCAATCAGGAAGAGACCTGGTATGTTCATAGGTGATACCGGGCCTAAAGGATTGCACCAATTAGTGTATGAAGCTGTGGATAATGCGGTTGATGAATTTATGGCTGGTTTTGCCAAATCAATTGCTGTTACAATCGAAAGTGACGGGACTTGTGTTGTTAGTGATGACGGAAGAGGCATTCCTGTTGATGTTCACGAACAAACAAAAATTCCTGCTGTTCAGGTTGTTCTGACAAAGCTTCATTCAGGCGCAAAGTTTGATAATAATACTTATAAAGTTTCAGCAGGACTCCATGGTGTAGGTATTACTGCAACCAATGCTTTAAGTGAAGCCCTGGAGGTTATAATCAAAAGAAATTCCAGTATTTACTCCCAAAAATACCGCAAAGGCTCCGCTATTACCGAATTAAAATCCCAGGCTTCAAATGACTCTTCTAATGGTACAACAATCAGATTTAAACCAGATCATGAGATTTTTCCTGATACAAATTTTCAGTATGACACACTCACAAAGAGATTTAGAGAGCTGGCATATTTAAACAAAGGGCTGATCATCTCTTTTGAAGATAAGAGGTCGAATAAGAAAGAAAAATTCCATTACGAAGGTGGTCTGGAAGAATTTGTTTTGTACTTAACTAAAAGTAAAAAACTTTTAACCCCGGTGGTTTCAATGCAGTCGACCCAAAATGATACTGTAATTGAAGGGTCTTTCGCTTATGTAGACAAGTATGATGAATCAATATTTAGTTTTGTAAATTGTGTTAATACAAGGGATGGAGGAACGCATGTGAGCGGATTTAGGTCTGCACTTACAAGAACACTGAATCAGATTGGAAAAGATAAAGGAGTTATCAAGCAAAATGAGGATGCTCTTTCCGGAGAAGATTATAAAGAGGGACTTGTATTGGTGCTTTCGCTTCGCGTGAAAAATCCGCTGTTTGAAAGCCAGACCAAAGTCAAATTAACTAATCCGGAGATAGAAGGGGCAACTTCATCGGTAGTTCAGGATCATCTAAAACGATATTTTGAAAAGGATGTCAAAACCCTGCGAGTGATAATCGAGAGGGCAAGATTAGCTCGCCAGGCAAGAGAGGCATCAAAAAGCGTCAGAGAGCTTATTTACAGAAAGACTCCATTGGCAAGTGGAGATCTCCCGACGAAGCTGGCTGATTGCTCATCGAGAAAGATTGAAGAAACAGAACTCTTTATTGTAGAAGGAGAATCTGCGGGCGGTTCAGCTAAACAAGCAAGGGACAGAAATTTCCAGGCGATTCTTCCCCTGAAGGGAAAAATTTTGAACGTGGAAAAAGCACGGCTTAATAAGATACTTGAAAATGATGAAATAAGAACTTTGATCAGCTCTGTTGGTATAGAACCTGGTGAAAATGCCGACATAGGAAAGCTCAGATATGGACGTGTTATTATACTTGCTGATTCTGATATTGATGGATCACACATTAGAACGTTGCTTTTGACTTTTTTCTACAGATACATGAAAACGCTTGTGGAAAATGCGAGAGTTTTCATTGCGATGGCCCCTTTATTCAATATCAAACATGGAAAGGAAAATCTGTATGCATTTGATGACAAAGAACTGCAAAAGGCTTTAAAGTCATTGCGCGACAAAGGAGTTCAGGATAATAAAATTGAAGTAACACGTTTCAAGGGATTAGGTGAAATGAATCCTGAACAATTATGGGAAACTACCCTCAATCCTAAAACCCGCAGGATGAAGCTGATAAATTTAAGCGATGCCAAGGAGGCGGATGATATGTTTTCTATTTTGATGGGAGATGAAGTCCCTCCCAGGCGCAAGTTCATCGAAGAAAATGCCAAGTTTGCTACTAATATTGACGCATAAGGATTTGATTGCAACAGCGTCATTAAGGTAAGTTTAAAATGGACAAAGTTATAGTAAAAAATTTGACTAAGAAATACCCTGGCGTTATGGCGCTGGATAAAATTAATTTTGAAATAAATAGCGGTTGCATTACAGGCTTTTTAGGCCCAAATGGCGCTGGTAAAACAACTACAATGAAAATATTAGCCGGGATTATCTCCCCTACCGCAGGTGATTGCGAAATATGCGGATATAATTTAAAAACGAATCTGGACGAGATAAAAAAAATTACAGGATATCTGCCTGAGTCTAATCCTTTGTACAGCGAAATGCGAGTGAAGGAGTATCTTTACTTCAGGGCAAGAATAAAAGGATTAGATAACAGAGGTGCCAAGGAAAGGATTTCTCAACTTGCGGAAGAATGTTACCTCAGCGAGTTTATTGGTTCCCCTATAAGAAATATTTCCAAGGGGATGAGACAAAGGGTTGGAATAGCGGATGCCCTGCTTCATAACCCGAAATTTCTTATCTTTGATGAACCTACTATAGGATTAGATCCAAACCAGGTAAGAGATATAAGAAATTTACTGAAGTCTCAGTCCAGGGATAAGATTGTATTTCTTTCAACGCATATTCTTAGCGAGGTAGAATCGATTTGTGAAAATGTGATCATTATTCATCAGGGAAAAATTGTTGCGCAAGGGAGCACAAGGGAGATAAGTTCGACCTTAAAGATTTCAAACAGGATAAGACTGCAGTTTATTGGAGATGAATTGAGTATGAAATATAAGATTGAACAACTTGATGGTGTTAAGGCAGTTATTTTAAATAAAAAGGGAAACCAGGTGACATTTCTTATAGAACTTGCAGGAACGCAGGATTTGAGGGGGGAAATATATAATATCTCCAAAAACAATGACGTAGTGCTTCTTGATCTTGGCTTTGAAAGCCTTCCTCTGGAAGAAATTTTCGCTTCCTTAACCAAATGACAAGAACACTTGTACTTTTCAGAAAAGAACTTGGGACATACTTTTCTTCACCTACTGCTTATATAATTCTTACGTTCTATCTTTTACTCACGGGATTCTTTTTTTATTCAAGTTTAAATAATTACTCGCAAGAAAAGATCCCAGGACACTACGAAGATACTCTGAGCATAATTACCTTTCTGACTGTTTTGGTAACACCGTTAATTACTATGAGGCTTATTGCAGAGGAAAAGAATAAGGGAACAATTGAAACACTTGTTTCAACACCGCTGACTGACTCTGAAATTGTAATAAGCAAGTTTTTATCCGCCCTTTTTTTCTACTGCTTTTTGCTTATTCCCACTTTTGTTCATGTTTTACTCTTGTCCAAATATGCCGTTGTTGATCCATATGCGGTTTTAAGCGGGTATTGCGGCATAATATTGATTGCGGGAGCCCTCTTTTCTATCGGATTACTTATATCTTCGTTATGCAGTAATCAGGTTACGGCAGGTATCATCACTCTTGCAGTCTCACTTGTTTTTATTTTCGCGCACGCGGCGACTGCAAATTTATCTAAAGATAGCATTCTCAGGGCAATACTTGTCAGGCTGAGTCTTATACAAAATTCTGAGCCTTTTGTTAGGGGAATAATCGATAGTCGTCCAACTATATATTTTTTAACATTTATAGCTACTGCACTTTATTTATCAAAAAAATCTTTGTC
>JACQRL010000399.1 GCA_016206485.1 Planctomycetota bacterium
ACAATATAGTGAAGGCCTTATAGTTTTGTCAGGATGTCCGAAATCTGAATTTGGAAAGGCAATTTTGGATAAAGAGGAGGGGAGAGCGAAGAAAATTATCAAGAACTGGATAGAGATTTTTGGCAAAGAGAACGTATTTATCGAAATTCAGGAACATGAACTTGAAATTGAAAAAATGATCCAGCATTATGGGGAAAAAATATCAAAAGATTTAGGTGTGGATCTTATAGCTACAAATGATACACACTATATCGATCGCGATCATTATAAAGCACACGATGTATTGCTCGCTTTAAATACAGGAACAACAATTTTTGATGAAAATAGACTCAAATACGAAACACCTAGTTTTTATCTTAAGTCAGCGAAAGAAATGTATAAAACATTCCCATCAAAATTTCATAAAGCACTGGAAAATACGCTGAAAATTGCTGAGAAATGTAATTTAAGACTTACTTTTGATGAAATACATATGCCAATTTTTAATACTGGCGGCAAATCTGCTGCAGATCTACTTTCGGAAATGTGCAATACAAATTTACCATCAAAGTATAAAGACACAGAGGCGGCAAAGCAAAGACTTGCTTATGAACTGTCAGTCATCAATAAAATGAAATTTGCGAGCTACTTTCTCATAGTGCAGGATATTGTCAATTATGCAAAAAAACAAAATATTCAAGTTGGACCTGGAAGAGGATCTGCAGCAGGTAGCATAATTTCATATCTTCTTGGTATAACCGATATTGATCCGCTCGAATACAATCTTCTTTTCGAAAGATTTCTAAATCCAGAAAGAAGAGAGCTCCCGGATATTGATATAGATTTGGAACCTGCCGGTAGGTCAAAAATAATAAGTTATTTAAAGGGTAAATATGGTGAGGACAATGTTGCTCAAATAATTACTTATTCAGTAATGAAATCCAGGCTTGTTATAAGGGATGTAGCAAGAGCAATGAATATCGAACTTAAAACTGCCGACAAGCTTGCAAAAAGAATCCCCAGATCTCAGATAATTGATGTTACTATCGGATCAGTTTTAAAACAGGATGCCGAATTGGCAGAATCGATCAAAAATGATGAAAAGCTTCGTGAGCTTATCGAGATCTCAATGAAACTGGAAGGTCTCCGACGGCATGTTTCAAAACACGCTGCTGGTATTGTCATTTCGGATAAGCCACTGATGGAATATTGCCCTCTTTACTACAAAGAAAATGAAGAAATAACTCAGTATGACATGAATGCTGTTCAGAAATTAGGATTGTTAAAAATTGATATCTTAGGTGTTGAAACGCTTTCCATAATTAATAACACCCTTGAACTGATAAACAAAACTTCAGGAAACACTTTGAAGTTATCAGGTATCCCTTTAAATGATAAGCACACGTTCGAATTACTTTGCAAAGGCCTGGTTAAGGGTGTTTTCCAGCTTGAAGCCACGAAGGCTGCAGGAGATCTGCTTTTTAAGATTAAACCTGAACGAATCCACGATATTATGACTGCTGTTGCCCTAAATAGGCCTGGACCTATGCAAACTGGGATGGTCGACCAGTACATATTGGGAAAAGCCGGGAATTTACCCAAGCATAAAATTTCTCAACTTAACAAGATTCTCGAAGAAACATATGGTGCATGTATTTACCAAGAACAAGTAATGTTGATCGCGAATGTCATTGGTGGGTTCACTCTTGCTGAAGCTGATGGTCTGAGAAAAGCAATGGGCAAAAAAATACCTGAGCTCATGGAGGAGTATAGAGAAAAATTTATCGATGGAGCAGTAAATAACAATGTAAGTAAGAATGATGCCGCAGAATTATTTGAAGAAATAAAACAATTTGCAGGATATGCATTTAACAAATCACATGCCTGCGCCTACGGTCTAATATCATATTACACAGCCTATTTAAAGGCGAACTATCCATTAGAATTCATGTCAGTTTTACTGACCCATAACATGAGCGACCACGATAAGATGTACGACTATTTACTGGAACTTCATGCAATGAATATCGGAGTTCTACCGCCCTGCGCAAATAAAAGCGGGTATGGAGTTTCAATTGAAGGCGATAAACTCAGGCTTGGGTTAGGATGCATCAGAACCATAAGTGAAAACGTCGCACGCGAAATTATAACAACCAGAAATTTCAAAACTGGGGGAGCTTTTAAAGATCTTATAGATTTTTGCGAATCAGTTAATTTACACGGAGTTGATAAAAAATGCATTGAATATTTAATTAAAAGCGGAGCATTTGATTCGATAGAGATCAATCGGTCGTTTTTAATAAATAACTACGAACAGATAATGAAGTTATCCATGAAAAAAAATGAAAGGACTAAAACTGGACAGTTACAACTTTTCGGGGATGTGAAGGAGATGGACTATCCAAACCTGGATAAATCGTGTACCTTATCTAATGATGTTCTGCTTGCATTTGAGAAGGAAGCCCTAGGCTTATATTTGAGAGACAATCCAATAGATAAATACCGTGAAATACTCCAGATTGCACCAATTATTTCCATTGCAGAACTGGAAAATAATTCAGGAACGAACGAAATATCAATATGCGGTTTGATAACACAAATGAAAATGAAGCTTATTCATTCCGGGCCTAGAAGAGGGTCCCGCTACGCTGTCCTTAAAATAAGCGATCTGACCGGACATTGCGAAGCTGTGTGTTTCCAAACGGTTCTAGAAAAATTTATAAATGCGCTTAAAGAAGATACTGTTGTGTACATAGATGGGAAATTAGATTTTAGAGGAGAAAAACCTTCCATTATCGCAAATTATGTTGAAGAAATTGACAAATATATGTCATCTCGGTGGTTAGTAAAGGTGCCTTTTAAAGCTCTAGACAATGATAAATTGGACAGACTAAAAGAAATTTTGCGTGCTGGAGCCGGGAACCTCCCTGTTATTATTGAAGTAGCCGATAATGATAACGTATTTAAGGTAAGTTTAGGAAATAGTTTTATGTTGAAACCGAATAACGAAAATGTAAGTCTTCTTAGAAATATATTTGGACAGATTTCAATTACACATAAGAATGGTGGTTAATCACTTGGTTGAATCATCATCAAATTGTCATTTTTGTGAGAATAAAATAATAACCGAAGATAAATACTATTATAAGTCTCTAATAATGGAAAATAGCGAATTTCAAAAGGTTGTAACCTGCCAAAACTGTTTGAAAAATCATGAAGAATCACTTTATTGTTATTGGAGAAAAAAAGCGCTTGGAAAAAATACAAATCCATTCACAGATTTAAAACGACTTTTGATGCTTTTAGAACGGCTAAACGGAGTCTCTGAGACAACACCCCAGGTCAAATTACATATTTATCTGCTTTCTTTATTGTTATTTCGAAAGAAAAGGATAAAACTTGTAGAAAGAACTGATAAAAATGAAAGAAAGATGCTTGTATTCTCCTTACCTCCCGATGAGAGAAGAATCTATATTGAAGAGTTCTCATTTCCTGAAGAACAGATTGAACAAATGACAAATACATTCTTGACATTTTTAACCGAGGGAGAATGAACTTCAATAAGGTTCTTATAGTTGTCGCATCCAGTAATAAAGAGAAGAGACAGGAAATAGCAGGTATACTATCCTCAAATCACTATGAAGTAGTTGAAGCAGTTAATGGGAATCAAGCAGTCGATTTGGCTGGCAAATACAATGCTGATATCGTTCTTACAGGCGTTGGGATAGAAGGTATAGATGGTTTCAACGTATGCAAATATATTAAAACAGATCCATCGACTAAGGATATTGCCGTGATCGTGTATTCGGTATCTACCGATGTTAATTCTATTGTAAAAGCATTGGATGTTGGCGCCGATGACTACTTGATTGAACCGTTTGAAAAGCAAATATGCCTTTCAAAAATAGAAAAAGTAATTGGGACTGTATGTAGAAAAAACGAAAAAGCAGAAAGAGAGCGTAGGGCAAGCCTTCGTAAATCAATCAGATCAACTGTAACCTGGCAAGATACAAAGGGCTCAAAATTCCAGATTACGTTCAAAGAGATTGTAATCGATCTTTCTGAAAATGGTATGGCATTTGAACATTATAGATGCTATGTATGCACCGGCTATTTGGACAATTCTGTTCACCCTCAATGTCCTTTTTTTGAAAATTCTGCGCACTTGAAGAAATCTGATTCACTTGATTTTTTTATTACCTTACCAAATAAAAAAATAGCAAAGGCTAAAGGTAAGGTTGTATATGTCTTTCAACACCCGAATAATCCTAAAACTGAAAGAGTAGGCGTTATTTTCACAAATATTTCTCGACAAGTCAGAGATCTATTGCGAACATTTCTAAAACTGAAGTAATCTGCTAAAGTTTTTACAGTATTATTCTATAATTTGACCGTTATGTAAGTTTATACTTCGTCTATTTAAAGTAGACTTATAAATAAGTCGTATATAAAATGGATACTCTTATCGGTGGAAGCAGTTACGGTTTTCCAAAAACCGTATGGAGTGCTGTTTTAAATGCCAAAGATCGTACATCGGAGGAATATTCAGCCAATATTGGACTATTAATTTCATTGTACTGGAAACCTGTTTATAGATATATCCGTTTTGCCTGGAAAAAATCTAACGAAGATGCAAAAGATTTAGCCCAGGAATTCTTCCTTATGTTTTTTGAAAAAGATTTTTTATCTTCAGTTTCTCCTGAAAAAGGGAGATTCAGAACCTTTATTAAAGTTTCATTGAAAAACTTTCTTATAAATATGGAAAAGAGAAGAAAAGCTTTAAAAAGATCTGGCGGCGGCTCCGTTGTTGATATAGAGAAAGTTGATAATTTAGCGAGTGTTGATGATGCTTTATCTGCACCTCAGGATCAATTTGACAAAGAGTGGGCAAAAATAATACTGACAAGGGCAATAACTATTTTAAGGAAACAATTGATTGATGAAGATAAAGAAATATATTATAAACTTTTTGAACACTATTATCTTAATCATACAAACCCGGATTCCAACACATACAGGCAAGTTGCGGAAAGCGTCGGACTGTCAGAATTTGACGCAAAAAATTATTTATTGTACGCCCGTAAACTCATGAAAAAAATTATAGAAAAAGAAATAGGTGCGTATGCTTTAACCAATGACGAGGTTGAAGAGGAAATTAAATTTCTGCTATCGGTAAAAATCTAAGACGCTACAGGCTGCTTAATTTAGAAGAAATTTAATGATCTTTTGTATTTTTAATTTTATTGACCTTTTCAATTATTATGTCGCGAATAGTGTCAGGAGCTGATTTAATAGCGAACTGGAAGTCACTTTCAGCTTCAGTAGTAAATCCGACAGATAATCTCATATAACCTCGGCATAGATAAAATTTAATTAAATTAGTGCTTTCGTTGTTTGTTGGCATTTTTTGATCTAATTGCTTGACTGTCTGTATAGCTAGATCCTTATATCCAAAGTTGAGATGAGCCATTGTTTCAAAATAAGTTATCATATAATTATCAGGTGTTATTTCTTTTGCCTCAGACAGGGTTTCAATCGCATCTTTATATCTACCTAAAACCATATTGAAATTTGAGAGTATGTAATAATTCGGTAGATAATTTGGGTCAATTAATAGCGCGCTCTCAGCATCCTTTTTCCCGCGCTTCGCGAATTCTTTTAATTTATTTTTATCATTTTCTGCAGCGGCTGTTTTAGATTTATCGAACCAGATTGCAGTTCTAAACAGATATGT
The DNA here is from genome assembly GCA_016206485.1 of Planctomycetota bacterium. Taxonomy (GTDB): domain Bacteria; phylum Planctomycetota; class MHYJ01; order JACQRL01; family SBBU01; genus JACQRL01. The sequence goes on from JACQRL010000399.1 coordinate 5,714, forward strand.
ATACGACGATACCGGATCATCGGCAATCGCCTTATCTAAATACTCCAGAGCTTTTTCAGTGTCCTTTTCCAGATAACAAATAATCGCATCTGCACAGTATATTTTTGAAGGCAGCACATTGAGCTTTTTAAGATCATCTCTGTCTTTCTTTAAATTGGGTATGACTAATAAATCCTGATCAATTGAGTATAGAGTCATCGGACTTGAAGTAAATAGAAAAAGCATAGAAATTATTTTCATGTAATATGCATCACTCAAATTAGGATTTATTTTTGTGGCTGTAGTAAAATCATTTTTAGCTAAATCGTAGTTACCTAATCTAAAATGTGATTCCCCGCGCGAATAGTACGACTCGCTGAATGTGCTGTCCAGTTCAATCGCTTTGGTAAAAAACGAGATTGATTGTTTAAGATGTTCGGTTATTTGGAACCTTTTATTCTTAACCGTCGAGAACTTAGCAATTTTAAGAAGATTGAAACCTTTGTCATAATCAGGGGTTGCTGCTTGCCTGGTAGTATACATTTCATTTTTTGTGAAATTGATGGATGATTTGATCAGAAAAGCAGTTATTATCGAAATCGCCAATAAAAAAATTAAAAATAAATAGTGTTTTGTGACTAAGATCTTTGTTTTGTATGCAACTGACAACGGACGTGCAGATATAGGCTCATTATTCAGATATTTCTCTATGTCAGATTTAAACTCACCAATATTTTCATATCTCAGATTAGGATCTTTTGACATCGATTTGTGTATGATAAGTTTAAGACTATTTTTGACGTGGGGATTGATCTTATTTACTGGTATAGGCTCTTTATCAATTACATTCTTGATTACTTCCAACACTGTTCCTCCGTTAAACGGGTGATGGCCAGTCAGTAGGTAATAGAGCGATGCACCCGTTGAGTATATATCAGTACGTTGATCTACTTGCATGCCTTCTGCCTGTTCAGGAGACATATAATTAGGGGTTCCAAGCGTGTCTTTTGTACTTGTAAGCAAAGAATCTTGTAGTTTTGCTATACCAAAATCCAGAACGAAAGTTTTATTATCTGAAAGAAGTATATTATGAGGTTTGATGTCTCTATGAATCACTCCTTTGGTGTGAGCGTATTGAAGGGCATCACAAACACTTTTAATAATTGATAAAGCAAAATTGATTTCGATTGGAGTTTTGCTCTTCTCCAATGTCATTCCGGGGAGATATTTCAAAACCATATAGTATTTACCACTATATTGTCCAATCTCATATAGGGGGACAATATTAAAATGGTCCAATTTAGCTATTGTTTCAGCTTCATTTTGGAATCTATTGATAGTTTCTGATGACGGCATATTCAAAAACTTTATTGCTACGTATCTTTTTAGTGACAGATCATATGCTTTGTATACTGTGCTGCTTCCCCCGAGTCCCAGCTCTTCTAAAATAACATATTTCCATTTTTCAGTTTTATTTGCCTTTAACATTTCTTCTACCTCAGCAGGGAGTGCTTGATCTGTAATATTTGTAGAGTTCAGATCGCTGCTGATATTATTAAGAATTTTGTGATTGAATTTAGCAGCGTCTTCGAGGTGTATATTATCTCTAGTCGTTTTCTCATCTTCTTCAGACATTTTACTGATCTGTTCAGGAGAAAGAATTTTGTTCTCCCTGAGGAATTTAAAAAGAGGGTTGTCTTCCATAAGCTCGCTTAAACATCAATTGTATATGGGGTGCGTGAGAGTTTCAAAGTTCTGTTTTTTGTTTAATATAAGATTCCTTCTTGATTATCTCATCCTACAACCTGTAATTTGCAACTTTAAATGATCATAAACATATTGTCTATAATTAATAAGATCAAATAAGCCAAATTCGATTCTTGATCAATTTTAGCGTATTAATATACTACTACCCCTGAAGAATTAGTTATTTTAAGGAGTGGGTTATGAGCAAAGTAGTTGGTATTGATCTTGGCACTACGAAATCAGTAGTGTCAGTCGTTGAAGGAAAAGACGTTAAAGTCATTCCAAACTCGGAAGGAACTGCAATTACTCCATCGATGGTAGCATTTACTAATAAGGGGGAGCAACTTGTCGGTGTGCTTGCTAAAAGACAAGTCGTCACAAACCCAAAAAATACTTTGTATGAGATAAAAAGATTTATGGGGAGAAAAGCCAGTGAAGTCCAGAATGAGATAAAAAGGGTCCCATATGAAGTAGTAGGTCAGGGAGATGACCCGGTCAAGGTTAAAATACAGATCGGTGCTGAAACTAAATTATTTACGCCTCAGGAAATATCTGCAAAGATTCTGCAGGAGCTAAAAAGATATGCAGAGGATTATATTGGGGCTAAGATTTCAGATGCAGTTATAACCTGTCCTGCATATTTTAATGACTCACAGAGACAGGCCACAAAAGAAGCAGGAATGATAGCAGGATTCGAAGTAAAAAGAATTATCAATGAACCAACTTCTGCAAGCCTTGCCTACGGTCTTGATAAAAAGAACACGCAAAAAATTGCTGTTTATGACCTTGGTGGAGGTACATTCGACATATCAATACTGGAAATTGATAAAAATGTCATACAGGTTCTTTCAACCAATGGAGACACTCATTTAGGCGGCTCAGATTTTGACCAAAGACTGATTAATTACGTAGCAGATGAGTTCCAAAAACAATACAAGATGGACTTAAGGAAGGATTCCATGGCTTTACAGAGACTTAAAGATGCCTGTGAAAAGGCAAAGTGTGAACTTTCAACCGTTATGGAAACAGAGATTAATCTTCCCTTTATTTCTGTAAGCCAGGATGGACCGCTTCATCTTTCAGTTAGACTTAGCAGGGCAAAATTTGAAGAACTCGTTGATGACTTAATACAAAAAACACTTTCTCCTTCCGAACACGCCTTAAAAGATGCTAAGCTGCAGGTGAGTGATATCAATGAAGTAGTGCTGGTTGGTGGTGCAACACGTGTTCCGAAAATCCAACAAACAGTGAAACAATTTTTTGGCAGAGATCCTCATAAAGGAATAAATCCCGAAGAAGTTGTGTCTGTTGGAGCTGCTATTCAAGGCGCAATTCTTAGCGGGGAAATGAAAGACATACTATTGCTCGATGTCACACCATTGACACTGGGCGTAGAAACACTCGGAGGTATTAGGACTCCCATGATTAAGAGAAATTCTCCGATTCCCACAAAGAAAACCGAAGTATATTCGACGGCGGCAGATTGGCAAAATTCAGTCGAGATACATATTGTTCAGGGTGAAAGAGAACTTGCAAATGATTGCAAGAGTCTTGGGAGATTTACCCTTGAAGGAATTCCTCCTTCACCCAGAGGTGTCCCAAAGGTAGAGGTGTCTTTTGAAATTGATGCAAATGGGATTTTAAACGTATCTGCAAAAGATCTTGCAACAAATAAACAACAATCAATTACTGTCAAAGGATCTACTGGTTTAAACCAGGAAGAAATTGACCGGATGGTCAAAGATGCAGAAAAATATTCTGAAGAAGATAAGAAAAGAAGACAGCTCATTGATATCAGAAATCAGGCAGAGAGTATGGTATATCAATTTGAAAAGCTTATAACTGAAAACAAGGAGAAGATCACGGATGA
>JACQRL010000403.1 GCA_016206485.1 Planctomycetota bacterium
AGATTGTGTAGTCGTCCACAAAGGTAAAAAGGAAAGCGAGCTTAGAAATCCTGAGGTTATAATCCCGATAGAAACGGAAAGCGATAAAGACTACACCTCAAAACCAAAATATCAGATTTCAACTGCTATTGACTACAGCAATGATATTTCAATAACAGAAGCTTTAGGAAGATTTCTTTTCCCACTAACGATTTTTTTTATTTCAATTCAGTCAGCGGGATTAGGTATCGGATCAAATCTTAAATCTCCGGCTGCTGCTATTGCGCTTGGGATTCCTTTGATAGTAATCTATTATTTTCTTCAAATTAATCTCAAATTAATCTATGAAAAAAATCCCCTGATTGTCTGTATAGGCGCTACTATTGTTTATTTGCTGATACATAAACTATTGTGTATAAATTTATATTTGAAAATTAAAAGATGATTATTAGCAGATATATCGCAAAACGTTTAATCGCAATTTACATAGCAACTCTTTTGATCCTGCTAATTGTAGGCATTACATCTGACATAGTTAAAAACATAGACAAATTTATCAACTGTATAGCAAAAGGGAATATTGTTACGGCACTCAACTATTACATGTTTAAATCTGTATTCATGGTTTATTTTCTCGCAGCTACTTCATACTCAATTGGTGCCAGTCTTTGCTTTTGTTCATTTTGGAAGACTAATGAAATTGTCTCGATCTTAACAGCAGGCATGAGCAATTTACGACTACTTAGAAGTACTTTGCTAACAGGACTGGTGAGCGGTTTATGCTTATTTGCTTTAGACGAACTGTGCTTTCCTTATCTACTCCCCAAGATGTGGCAATTAGAAAATGAAATGAAAACAAAAGAAGTCACTTTCAACATCACATCAGTAGATTCTACAGGCAGCAGGATGGACGCAAGCAAGTATGATAGAGTTAACGGCTTGTTAGAAAATATCACAGTTATATTCTTAAATGAGAACCTGGAGAAATGGAAAAAAATCACCGCTAAAAATGGACGATGGGATGATAAACTCTCATCCTGGATGCTCTATAATGGAACTATTGAGGAGTATGAAAAAGGTTTAATCAAGGTGATCAAAACGGGTGATAAAATTATTATAGCGACAAACCCAATATCGTCGGAGGGATTTATACTTGGTGAAAAACTTTTCAAATCAGATACTTTTTACAGGTCAAATCTCGGTGTATTTTTCGGTCTTAGTCTAAAAGAGACAAGAAAACTATCCAGGATCTATCCAGACGCTAATCTTTACAAAGTAATGATAGCCATGAAATTGTCGAATATAATTATACCGATAGCATTGTGTCTACCCTGTATTTTAATCATTTTTAAAAATCATGTGAAATCATACCCGCTCGCTGTAAGTATAGCACTAATGATGAATCTGCTTTTTTTCTCGATTCACTTAATGCTCATTAATCTTGGAAGAGATGGAATAGTTGATCCGTACATGTCTACCTTTATAACTTCCTTTATATGTATAATCCTGTGCGCAATTTACAGCAAATTGAAATAGATAACTTTCCTACTCTAGTAATTTGACTGAATGTGGGCAGGATTTAGTTCAGCTTATCAGTAACTGATATCTTCCCTTCTTGTAACAGAGAGAATTTCATTCAGAGAAGTCATCCCAGAAAGAATTTTTCTGACTCCATCTTCCAACAATACTGTCATGCCTCTCAATTCTGCATGTTCACGTATTTTTGAAAGCGGCTCTCTTTTAAATACCATTTCACGCATTTCTGAGTCAATTTCAAGCAGTTCAAATATACCTTTTCTTCCTTTAAACCCTGTGTTATTACACGCCTCACAACCAACAGGTTGACAAATTGTTGCTGATGAGAGCTGCTCTTTAGATATATTGAGTGCTTGCAAAAGTGCGACGCTCGGCTCAGGGTCAGGTTTTTTGCATTTGTTGCAAAGAACTCTCACTAGTCTTTGTGCCATTATTGCCTGAATCGATGATGCTACTAGAAATGGCTTCACCCCCATATCTAATAATCTCGTGAGAGCGCTAGGCGAATCATTTGTGTGTAGAGTGCTAAATACTAAATGCCCTGTTAATGCGGCTTGTATAGCAATTTCAGCGGTTTCAACATCTCTAATTTCACCAACAAGAATAATATTTGGGGCCTGTCTTAACATAGATCTTAATATCCTGGCAAAGGTAAGACCTATTTGAGACTTAACCTGAGATTGATTTAATCCAGGAATGTTGTATTCGACCGGGTTCTCAGCCGTAATAATTTTGACGTCCGGCCTGTTTAATTCATTTAAGACTGCATACAGCGTAGTAGTTTTGCCTGAACCTGTTGGTCCTGTGATTAAAATAATTCCTGTAGGTCTTTTTATAATTC
>JACQRL010000393.1 GCA_016206485.1 Planctomycetota bacterium
ACGAGATTATCGCGAGGTTGTCTGGAAGGCGCTTGCAAACGTAGCTCCTCAGCGTGACATCGAATTCGTAAATGGTCCACTTGATATCTTAGATCATGCATCAGAAAAATGGTGTTATGGCTCAAAAATCGGGATCGATGCCACCCGTAAGTTGAAGGACGAAGGATTTGACAGGACCTGGCCCGAAGAGATCAAAATGAGCCCGGAGATACGGAAAGCAGTTGATCAAAAGTGGCAGGAAATTCTAAGGCAAATCTCGTAGCCCGTAGAGCACAACATATCTCTGATCATGTCACAGATTTGGATTGGTATCACCGGATCAGAAAAGTCAAAAAACAAGCAGCAAATGTCAACCAAACCGCAAATTACAAAACCGAAATTATAAAGTGCCCTTCGCGTTTCGACACTACGATCCAGCACCTAAATAGCCCGCTACTAAACAGACAAATAAATCTTTCAGTTTAGAATTCGAATTTCTGTGATATTTGTGATTTCGTTGTAATTTGCCATTTGTCGATTGTTATTTCCTGATTCGTACATCAAAATGTGGATGAATCAGACATATCTGCACCGCAAATAATTTCATAATATTGCTGAGAAATCGAAGTGTTTTACAATCATGCGCATCTAAATATATATGGACCATTCCGATATAAAACAGGAGCTGTTAGACTGCAGAAAACTTGCATTCTCAATAGCATTAAAAGTGCTCAAAAACAGGGAGGACTCCGAAGATATCGTACAGGAATCATATTTATCCGTATTAAAACAGCTGGAAAACAGCGCTCATATAAAAAGCATAAAATCCTATTTAGGGAAAACAGTTCTGAATAAGTCCTACGAAAGACTAAGAAAGATGAAAACTAGCGAAAAAAGCATCCTTAATCTAACTATGATAAATAAAAATTATATAGATCCTGAACTGCAGAATTCTATTGAGACAGTAAGGACAGCATTAGCTGAAATAGATCGTGAAGAGTGCCTCCTCATAAATCTTGCCTTTGCTCATGACCTATCTCATAGAGAAATTTCTGAGATAACCGGCATCCCTATGGGAACCGTATCCAGAAGAATTTCTGAGACAAAATCAAAATTAAAGGAAAAAATCGCCTTTGCAGGTCTGGCAATATCGGATAAACAAATTACCTCAGTAATCAGTTGTATCGAAGATGCTGAGATACACAATGGCTCAAAAGAATCAAGGTTAAACATAGAAGAACTTATAGACTCAATTAATTTACCGGTAACTACCGGGACATCCGCATCTATTTTGTCATATTTAACAGGAGGAACAATTATGCTCAAAAAATCTTTATTGGCGCTTGGAGGAATAATTTTAATTATTACTTTGTTTCTGCTGACCAAAGAAAACAAACTTGTAAAACCTGCCGGCAAAGATAAAAATACAGAAGTCTCCTCAGCAGCTGAAGCCATCATAAATCATTCTGCTGATATTTCATCTGAAAATACGAGATCTGAATCTCCGGATCCAAATCAGCTTATAAATCATCAGGATACTGCAAGTGGAAATGTACCGAGACCTCTCTGGAGAAAAGTTCATTTGGAAGGCAGGGTTACTGATCATAATGGAAATCCACTGTCAAACATGGGTGTGGCTGTCGTTATCGAGTTCGGATCAGACACCAAGGAAATCTCATGGCGAATTCCTCTTAAAAGCTCAGGTAGCGGAATGATTACAAATAACAAAGGACAAATCAAAGTACCGGAGACAAATGATAAAGGAATATTCAGCGTGGAATTCGAATATCTAACCAAAAACGGACAGATTGATAAATTATACGTTGGTATAGATCTTCCATGGGACATCGCATATGAACCTGAAGATGTTTTATCCGCAAGTACACCCGGGGCTTCTGAAAAGAAGTTGAATCAAGCGATCTGCTTTTCAGATAATAAGATATTCACTTTAAGCGCAGAAGAAGAAAATTTGACTGACATAAATCTTCAGTGTCTCTCCCTTGCAAAGGTGAAAGCATTGATTATAGATGAGTTAGGAATGCCAATAAAAGGCGCCTATCTGTCACATAGCATTTTTGGAATAACCGACTTTCAACGTAAATCTGACCGTTCAGGATTCGTATTAATTTCAGTGCCTTCTGACAGGGCTCTGGAACTCTCTTGCAGCGGAACAGGATACATTACAAAAACAGAGCATATTGATCCCTTGACACCTGACAGCACACATAGTGTTACAATCAGACTTGAAAAGGGAACGAAAAGTTTGGCTGGTACTTGTATCGACGATAATGGAAACAGTATTTCAGACGTTAAGATTTCTATCGAGCAGGAAGGAATAGGATTTGACGGCGATGCATTCACTTCGAAGTCAGATGGCAGCTTCAGCATTAATGGGTTACTAGATAAAAAAGTTAAGATCTACTTCTATAAAAGAGGATATAAAGGCGCGGAGACGACAATTGAAAGACCTGATATTGCCGGGCAATTAACAATCACTCTCAAAAAGGATGAAAATTACCAACCTTCCAGAGGTATTACAGGCATATGTATAATCAGCGACCCCGACGACATGAGAAGCATACATATAAAAGTTATACAGGGAGGAGCCGTTGGAGTTTCGTATCCTGACAAAAATGGGCACTTTGAAACAGGCCTAAATCAAGATCTTCCTATAGATAAACTGATCTTTGAATCCTCAAACAAAAAGTACAAAGATAAGGTATACGAAAATGTTCCACCCGGAAGCTTTTTAAAAGTAGAGATGGAACCGAATAATTAACAGATTTCTGATTGTCTACCTCTGATTCCTGACTTCTGTCTTCTATATCCTGTTTTCTATATCGCTACTTCTTTGGTTTATTATTCTCTAAGTCCTGAACGATTTGATTAAGCAGATCAGCTACAATAAAATCCTTGGTTGTGTTTGTTTCAAAATCATAAACAGTAAGTTTCTCTGAAGGACATGGATTCAGCTCAATCCATTTCGCCAACCGTTTGATCTTACCGACACTGTCTTTACAACCCAGTTTAAATAAAGTATAAGCTGCATAACATCTAACACCCCAATTATCATGCAACAAAAGCGTCTCTAAATCACTTTGCACTGATAAACTATTAAACATAACCAAAGCTCTCATTGCATCATAAGGTGATAACTCGAACATTTCGACAATATTTTGTATATACTCCCTGCAGCCGAGACTTGCAAGCGCGATCATTGCTGCAGAAGTACTTGTAGAAAGAGATCTGGCAATTTCTTTCTTGTATTGTGAAGCTCCTAATTCACGGAGCGCATCTATGCATGCCCCTACCAGGTTAGAATTAAGGGATGTCCTACCAATTTTTAATAACTCCACAATTTTATCAGCGTGATCTTTTGCTTTTAATTTACCAAGCGCCCAAACAATCCGATCTGAAGATCTTTTTTCACTATCCTGCTCTAATAATCCGGCAATTTCATCTGAATACTTTGGTTCCTGAAATTTAGCGAGCGCAACAGCAGCCTCAATTCGAAGCCACAAATCCTTTTCGTGAACAAGAACATCTGCAATTTCTCCCTTATATTCAGTTAATCCAAGCTCACCCAGAGCAAACAAGGCAGTTGCCTTTGAAGCGCTATCATGCGCAGAAAGCATGTCCAAAAACAACTCATTGCTTTCTTTCTTATTAAGAAAAAACAAAGCATTAATTATCTCTTTCTTTAAATCCTGATTTCCATGCTTTTTCAGCAACAAAACAAGATCATCAAACGCTTCAGATGCATTAATAGAAACGACAGCTTTTACAACGCTTTGGAAATGGATAGTTTCAAACGAATATTTATAGCTCACAACCATCCTTAGAGCTGATATCACCTCATTTTTAGCACCAAATTCCGCTAACACAGCTACTGCATCACAAAAGTTAGAAATATCATGAAGACATTTAGCAATGTTATCCTTATATTCTATCGCACCCAACTTCCCAAGCGCAATTATGACATTATTTCTATCAAACCCCTGTAATTTATTATCACCACTAAGTAATTCAGCTATGTCACTAATAAATTCCTTAGCGCCTGCTGAAGCCAATTTATTAACAGCAAATACTTTTATCCTGTTATCATTGCTTTTCAATAAAGACGCAACCTCTTTAAGGTTTGAATTCTCCGCAAG
>JACQRL010000408.1 GCA_016206485.1 Planctomycetota bacterium
CGTATGTACTTCTGCCACAGAAGCACAAAACAACAACACAGAGACACTGAAAGGATAAGAAATTTTATTTCTCTGTGTTTCTGTAGGTTTTCCGCGCCTCGGTGGAACTTTGAAAAGATTTGCCGAATGTCTGTTAGCCAACGCAGTAAATGCTTTGATGGAAACCCCATAATTAATAACATGATCTGAATGTCGCTAAAGGATGGAATCGAATCAATTGAAACGGAAATAAGAGCACTTAAAACAGTTCAAAAGCATCTTGACGATAACTTTACGCGCGCATGCGAAATCATATCAAAAGCAAAAGGAAGAGTAGTGACAATAGGGATTGGGAAAGCAGGTTATATCGCAATGAAGGTTTCATCAACCTTGGCATCGATTGGCACTCCCTCATTTTATCTGCACCCCAGCGAGGCATTTCATGGAGACCTCGGCCGATTGACAAAAGATGACCTGATTCTTTGCTTTTCATACAGCGGCGAAACAGATGACATCGTTAAGTTGATTACATACCTAAATAAACTGCATATGAAAACAATTTCTATTACATCTACCAAAACATCCAGCCTGGCAAAATATTCAGATATCGTCATTGAAACCGGGAAAATTGAGGAGGCCTGTCATCTGAAACTTGCACCAACCTCTTCCACAACGGCAATGCTAGCTGTTGGTGATGCGCTTGCGGTAGCTGTATCAAAAATGAAATCTTTCACCCCTGAAGATTTCGCAAATTTTCACCCCGGAGGATCGCTTGGTAAACGATTTCTACAAGTTCAAGATGTGATGAGAAAACCGTCTCATATTCCTGCCGTAACACCGGATACGAAAGTAAGGACAGTTCTCGAACAAATCATACGCAAAAAAACAGGATCAGCTATTGTCGTGGATACAAACAACAAGCTACTTGGAATTTTTACAGACGGAGACTTAAGACGATATTCAGTTCAATACAGCGATCTCATGACAAGATGCATCAAGGATGTTATGACCCCAACACCTCTCACAGCAAAGCCGGAACTATATCTATACGAAGCTGCACATCTGTTTAAAAATAAAAAAGTCGATGAAATACCGGTTGTTACAGATGACAAAACCTTTATAGGTTTAATCGATATACAGGATCTGATTTCAGCAGGTTTGATATAACTATGATATGGAGTACCGTTATACTATTCCTGTTACAAACAGATAATCCATCAGAAGTATCTGAGCTAAGAATTACAAATGAACAACGAACAGCAGTAATTGCAACCGTCGTAGGAAAAATAGAAACAGAGCAAGGCAAAATAAAACAGTTCGCATCACCCATACTTACACTGCTTCCGGAAGCGACCGGATTCAATGAAAGGATTGTTGTAAAGGGAAATATTGGCATTTATGATGAAGAATCCGTTATTTTGAAAGACGCTGTAAGCATAAGCTCAAGCAATGCCACTATGAAGGGAAGGGCAAGCATAATTGTCTGGAAAAAAGACTCAAATATCGTAATGGGTGACGTGAAAGATATTAACAATAAATCAGAACTCTTCTTTAAAGACATCTATATAGAATCAGCGACAATGGTTTTCAGCAGCACTGTTCAGACTCTACTTCTTTCCGCTAATAAGATAAGTAAGTTCGTTTATAAATCTCATAATACAAATATAGACTCAACATCCGGCAGGCTATCATTGACATTTAAAAACCAGCAGAATACATACAATGCTGATGAGCTCAATCTGATAGAAAATGTTACAATGCTATTAAATGGAAAAAAATTCATGTGCGAAGGCCTTACCTTTTTTCAAAGAGATAATTCCGGCATATTAAATGGCAATCCGCACGTTCAGGCTATTGAAAAAGATTTCATCATACTTTCTCCTATAATTAAATTTAAAAATGATAAACTCACGGCTTTTCCTCCGGTTTTAATAGATCTGCAGAAAGAAAACGTAAAGCTGCTTACAAAAGCACCGCTTAATATGGCAAACAACAGGATTTTTGTCAGAAAAACGAGGGCAACATCTCCGGATAAAAGAAGTTTTTATAAAAATATTTCAATTGCAGAAGGGTCAATCCTGGTTTCCGGATATGCCGTGGTCGAGTCTCCTAACTTATTTCTTGTCGCAGACAGCGCTTTCATAACTGATAGCAGCTCTCTTTTTGGCACCAAACTGGTTGCTTCATCACCTGATTTTTATGTCTTATCTTCGAGGGTTGAATTCACTGACAAAGACATTCTGATTGGAATGGAAAATAAAAAGACAATTTTTTTTAAAAGGAGAAAATAAATGAGTAAAACAATCACGCTAGTTAAAGGAGACGGGGTTGGTCCGGAATTAGCAGTTCAGATTAAAAGGCTACTGACAGAAAGCGGTGCAAAGATTGATTTTGAAGAGGTGGAAGCAGGCGAGGACGCGTTCAAGAAATTCAATGATCCACTTCCAAAAGAAACAATCGATTCGATAAAAAGAAATAAAATTGCGCTAAAAGCACCTATAACTACCCCTATTGGTTCCGGGTACAGGAGTGTGAACGTACAAATAAGGAAGCTTTTTGATCTGTATGCAAACCTTCGACCAGCTTTATACATGGAAGGTGTTCCCACACCAATCCCAAATGTAAATCTCATAATAGTAAGGGAAAATACAGAAGATTTGTACATAGGACAGGAGGAACAGCCCACCCCGGATAAAGCAATCAGTTACAAAGTCATTACAAGATCTGCAACCGAAAGAATAGCAAGATATGCCTTCAAATATGCCGGAGATCACAAAAGAAAAAAAGTCACTGTAGTACATAAAGCAAACATACTGAAGTTCACAGATGGGATGTTTCTGAAAATCTCAAAAGAAATCGGAGCAAAGGAATACCCGGACATACAATGCGAAGACAGAATTGTAGATAATATGGCGATGCAGCTCGTGCAAAAACCGCAGATCTACGATATGCTATTATGCCCAAACCTTTACGGTGATATTCTTTCAGATTTATGCGCCGGTCTCATTGGCGGGCTCGGAATCGCCCCTTCAGCAAATATCGGAGTTGATCATGCAATGTTCGAAGCTGTTCATGGCAGTGCTCCAAAGTATAAAGGATTAAATAAAGTCAATCCGACAGCTTTTATATTAAGTTCCTGCCTTATGCTAAAACATATTGGTGAACCCTCCATAGCAGAAAAAATCGAACTTGCCGTAAAACAGGTAATAAAAGAAGGGAAGAGAGTCACCTATGATCTGGTCAGGGGCAAAGGTGAACCAAGCACAACTTCACAAATGGTTGATGAAATCATGAATAAATTTCATTCACTAAAGTGAACACGGTAAAAAGTGATGTAACAATTGTAGGAAGCGGGGTAATTGGACTCGCCTGCGCGTATTATTTAAGCAAGCTTGGCCTAAAAATTACCGTAATCGGCAGAGGTAATCCGCCCAAGCACGCTTCATGGGCTGCCGCCGGCATACTAAGTCCTCTGCACTTTGAAAGATATCCCGAACAACTCCTTCGTGCCTGTTACAAAAGTTTTGACTTATATCCGGAACTATCAGAACAAATCAAAGATCATGCCGGAATTGATGTACAACTTGTAAAAAGCGGGATGCACATGCTTGTTATCGATAAACAAGATTCAAGACAGATAAGTAAAGTAAAACACCATCTTAAAAAGCATCAAACTTCATTCCAAAACTGTAATACCAGCCGCATTTGTAAAGCGCTGCCATTTATTACAAAAAAAGTTAAATCGTCTGTATTTCTGCCGGATATATTCCAAATAAAAAATAATCTTCTTCTAGAAGGGCTCAGAAGAATTCTCGCCACAATGAATGTAAAAGTTCTCAGCAACCAAAATGCCACTCACATTACAGTACAAAACAACAAGGTCAGAGAGATAAAAACCACTGATAAAATATACAGGAGCTCTTTTTTTATCGTATCAACAGGTCCCTGGTTAAACGAAATACTAACCCAAACAAGCATAACTTTGAAAATGACCCCGGTAAAAGGATACATCATACTTGCAAGAAGCAGTTCCGATTCATTTTCTACTATCATCAAACACAAAGACTTTTATATTGTCCCGCGGCTAAATGGAGACATATTAATAGGAAGCACGCTAGAAAATGCAGGATTTGATGAGATAAATCGCTTAGGAGCAATCAATTATATTCTCGATAATACCTTGAAATTTGCCCCCGGCGCCGCCAAATGGAAATTTGAACAGGTCTGGTCCGGATTAAGACCATTAGCAAATGACAGACCTCCAATTATCGATAAACACCCAAAAATAAAAAATCTAATAATAGCAGGTGGGCATTACAGGAATGGGATAATGCTTGCACCAATAACCGGACAGCTCGTTTGTTCACTTATATCAGGACAAAATAATCTTGATGAAATTTCCGGAATCTTCCGATTTAGATAATGGTGCAGTTAACAATAAAAACTGATGAAAAGGATTTTCTCAAATTTGAGGAAAAACTTCTCAAAAAAATCATTGAATCAAGAGGAAACAATCAATATGTTCTTTCCCACCTGTCACAAACACTGACAAAACTGAAGAAATTCAAAGACGCTCTAAGAATAGATCAAAAACTTATAAAATTACATCCTGACAACCCTGTTTTCAGATACAACATGGCATGTGATTATGCCCTGTTGGGGAAATTTGAATACTCTCTTCAAGAACTCAACAAAGCAATCCGGTTTGGTTTCAGAGATTTTAATTATATTTTTGTCGACAAAGATCTGGAACAGCTCGTCAATAAGCACAAACAAGAAATCCAGGCAATTATCGATAAATTCAAAGAAGTGAAACAAGACTAACATCACTTCAGAGATTGATATTTATACACCTCCTTGCATAATAAGCAAGTGCTCAGATTCAGAACGTTTTCACAGTACCTAAAGGGAAAGTATCCTTTTAAAGTCTTCAAAATCGCACTTGATGCAGGTTTCACCTGCCCAAATAGGGATGGTGTAAAGGGAGAGGGCGGCTGCACTTATTGTCTCAATAAATCATTCAGTCCATACGCTGGAGAGCAAATCACGCTCAAAGAACAATTTAATAAATCTTATAATTTTTATAAATCCAAGGACCTAAACTCCAAATTTATCGTATATCTGCAGGCATACTCGAATACATACGCTCCAATAAAAATACTGAAACAAATTTATGATGAAGCAGTATCATTCCCTGATGTCATAGGTCTTTCCATAGCTACCAGACCGGATTGCATTTCAGATGCTGTCCTTGATCTGTTAGAATCATACACAAATAAAGTTGACCTCTGGCTTGAAATAGGGTGTGAGTCAACCCACAATAAAACGCTTCAACTAATTAATCGATGTCACACATACGAAGAGTTTGAAGATTCAGTTTGCAAATCAAGTAATCGGGGCTTCAGAATAGTCGCTCATACAATTTTCGGACTACCAGGCGAAAGTGAAGGGGATATGTTAACATCCGTCAAAAGACTTTCACTTCTTCCCGTTGATGATATCAAAATACATCACCTTTATGTCTCTCCTTATACAGAAATGGAAAAAGAATATCAGAAAGGTGAAATAAAACTCTTATCAGTCAATGAATGGGTAGAACTCTGCTCCAAAATCATTGAGCATCTTCCGCCATCTGTTGTAATTCAAAGAATTGTTGGTGAACTCAACGGGAAATATGTTATTGCACCGTTGTGGGAAAAAAGTAAGACTGAAATAATCCGATTGGTAAACAAAAAACTCGAAGAAAGAGACTCACATCAAGGAAAGTTATTCGAGAATAAACTGCAGGTATCTGCTTAAATCACATCGCCTGCAGAAATTCTTTTATTGCTCTGGATATGAAATTAAGACCATTTTTTAACGTCGTTTCGTTTTGGCCAAAAGTAATTCTTATAAATCCGCTCTTCCAGAAGAAGTCTCCTGGCGCAACCAGAGTTTTATACTTTTCAAACAGATATTGCGCAAAATTCATGGAATTGATTCTTGGGGGAAGTTTTATAAAACACACCGTCCCTCCTGCAGGCTTTACCCATTTCAAATTCTTTTGTGTCTTCATCCAGTTATTAATAATTTCAATATTTGCTGATATGATCTCCCTTGAACGCTCCAGCAGTTCAGACTCTTTCCTGAGAAGGAAAGTCCCAATCTGATCTATAAGGGGTGAAACAGATCCAAGATATTGGTTGATCAAAATCGACATTCTTTTCCTGATAAGTTCATCTTTACAAACACTCCATCCAAGCCGCAGTTCCGAGAATCCATATACTTTTGACAGGCTGCTGACGCTTATCATGTGATTGCCTAATTTGCAGACAGGAACAGGGTCTCCTTCCAGTATATTATCCAGGTAAACTTCAGAGCACAAAACATAACATTTATTATCACGTGTAATATCCGCAATCGCCTGCAGTACATCTTTATTAGTAAAAGTCCCTGTGGGATTATGCAAATTTGTAAAGACAACGAGTCGGGTGTTCCGGCTGATTTTCCTCTGAAATTCTTCTATATCTATCTGGTAATCTTTCTCGGGAGATCTCTCAAGTATCTTAACCACGCCTCCGAGTTTAACAGCAAGCCTGTAGAGCGGTTCATAGTTGGGAGCTTCAAGGATAACCTCATCTCCCGGCCTGACTATTGAATTATATGCGATATATAGTGCCTGTGTTGCCCCACCCTGAGACAAGATAATATTTTCAGGCTCAACGCCATATTTATGCGATAACGGCTGATAAGCCCTCAATTCCTTTGCATCAAGGGCAATATCCTTTAAATCAATGCCTAATTCACTCAACGGCTTCGAATGTATTATACTCCTGCCAAGATCATACTGAGCCTGTGGAACCCTCTGGAGAAGCCAGTCAATGTAGCTGACTCTTTTGTAGAAAATTGTTTCTGCCATCTATATAAAAAAGACGAATGTCACAAGCACAAACACCGGAATTAATATTGCCAATGACCACATCATATATCCGAAAAAGCTTGGCATCTTGACCCCTTGCTGCTCTGCGATTGATTTCACCATAAAATTAGGGGCATTTCCGATATAGGTATTCGCTCCCATAAAAACTGCTCCACAGCTTATAGCCACCAGGAAAACCGGTCCTTTCTGAATCAATACTGTCATTGTATCAGCGCCCAACAATCCTTTTGCCAGACTTGTATAAGTCAGATATGTCGGTGCATTATCCAAAAAGCTGGAAAGCATTCCAGTCATCCAGAAGAATTGCCATGGTTTTGTTACACCAAACTCACTTCCGCGTTTTTCTAATATTATAAGAGCCGGTATCATCGCAGCAAAAATTCCAGCAAACAAAATTGCAACCTCAGCTATCGGATAAAAAGAAAACTCATTATATTGTCTCAATTTTGATGGAGTTAATTTATAAGCAACAACTGCAGTTGCAAGCATCAAGACAGTTTGAATAATTTTTGACGCTATGCCTGCCATCGCATGGTCGTGATGAAAATACTCGTTCAGCACAGGTTCTATAACCATGGCGCTGGCAAGTATTACAAGAATAATTATAACCAAAAACATGAAATTGTAAGCCCCTTTTATCGCAAATGGGACATCCCCTGCAGCTGACAACTGGTTTCTTATTTCTTGCGACTCTTTTTTGTACATAATGTTATCCAGCACGAGATAAATTACTGAAACAACTCCGATTACAAACAACCACTCCTTCCACAATTGAAGCGTCCACTCAAATGGAACTCCCTGCAAAAAACCGAGGAATAATGGAGGATCTCCAAGCGGAGTCAAAAGACCTCCGCAATTACTTACGATAAAAATAAAAAAGATAACACTGTGCACCTTAAATTTTCTGATCTTATTTGCCTGGAGCAGTGGTCTGATCAGTAACATGCTGGCACCGGTTGTTCCTATAAAATTTGCAAGAACAGCCCCGATTAAAAAAATAACAACGTTGGTCAGTGGTTTCCCTGTGTATGAACCCTTAATAACTATACCACCAGAAATAATAAACAATGCAGTCAAAAGGGCGATAAATGCAAGATAATCAATAAATGTATGGAGGAGAATGTGTGTATCCATATTAAACATCAAAAGTGCAATGGGTACACCAAAGACACAACTTATGATTGCCTTATTCGAGTTCTTGTGCCACCAGTGTTCAGCTACAAGAGGCAATACAGCTATCGAAAGCAGGAGCAGTACAAAAGGCATGCACCAGAGGACAAGCATTGGAGTTGCGAGTCCTTCCCAGTATTTGCCGTCACCTCCGAATGCAAATAAAAATGGAAAAAGAGCAAGCAGAAACAACGATTTTTTCATCTAACTCCCCTAAAAAGCTTTCTTGACTCTACAAGTATTAACATTGAAAGTCCAATCAAAATCAACGAGATCACAGAATTGATAACACTTATAACAGATTTTGCATCAAGGCTTATCACCAACAAAGTTTTCAATCCATTATACGATATGAACACAAGCGATAATATCGTCACAACAAACATAAATATCATCGGCAACAATGTATATATCGGATTTTTTCCCCTCGAATACAACCAACAACTCACGATCAATAACACCAAAGCTGCCAACAACTGATTACTTGACCCAAATAATGTCCAGAAGTTTATGTATGATCCTTCCGATGAGAAAAAGATAACAACAGCAGGAACAAAACATGTGACAAAGGTTGCTATGTACTTGCCATTAATATGATTAAACCCAAGTAATTCCTGTAAGATGTATCTACCCAACCTTGTAGCTACATCCAGAGTATCATAAACAAACGTTGTAAATGCCATAGCCCCAAACACTACACCATGCTCATATGGGATGCCGATTATATTTAAAAATTTACCTATACCTTCTCCATAAATTATTGATGGAGTCAGCTTGGAAGACTCATCATGGGAAATAATTATCACTGTAGCAAGCGCAATCAATGCCATAACACTTTCCAATATCATTCCAAAATATCCGACTGTTTTTGTATCTGCTTCGTTGCTGATTTGTTTTGATGTTGTCCCCGAACAAACCAGACTGTGAAAACCGGAACATGCTCCGCACGCTATAGTAACAAAAAGAAATGGGAAAATCGGCATCGCAAAAGTCCCTTTTGTGAATACTAAATCAGCAACAGCCGGCTGCTTGATCTCGAAATTACCAAATATTATACCAATAATCCCGGCAATCAGCGTCGCATAAAGAAAAAATCCTCCCAGATAGCCCCGCGGCTGAAGCAACATCCACATGGGAACGACAGAAGCAATAAAGCAATATCCCAGTATCAGAACCCCCCAAAATACACGCGGTTGTATAAACTCAATTGAATTAAAATCAATAGGGATAAATCTTGCCAGGTAAACGGTTGCAAATGTTAATGGGACAAAAATAACAGTGATCATTACCAATGGCATTTTTAATTTTGTAATGCAGAAACCTGCTGTTACTCCTATCAATAAATATAATGTTGAAGAGCTCGCTATGATCGGCCCATTTTTACCGACAAAACTTGCGGCAGTTACATCAGTAAAGGCAATGATTACATATTCCAGCGAAAGCCATATGAAAAGTATAAAGGCAACATAAGCTCTTTTTCCCAAAGTAATCTTGACTATCTCAGCAATCGACTTTGCTTTGGTTTTTACAGAAGAAGCAAGGCTTGAAAAATCGTGGACCGCTCCAATAAATACTGCCCCAATAACGATCCATAAAATAGCAGGCGCCCAGCCAAAAAAGATACATGCGAGTATAGGCCCGGCTATTGGACCGGCAGCAGATATCGCTGCAAAATGCTGCGCTAACAAATAGAACTTGTTAGCAGGAACAAAATCAACATCATCTCTAAATTCAATGGCAGGAGTTTTTGCACTGCTATCGAGATCAAATGACTTAGCGATTCTGCTGCTGTAATAACGTATACCCAGCAGATATACAACCAAACCAGCAATTAATAATAGTGCTAATTCCATAAATCAGTCGCAAACAAAAAGTACGAAATCCAAACACAAATCGTGTTCTCAGTTCAACGTTCTATGTTATATTATGAATAATTTTTAAAAGCTTTGAGAAGTGGTCAATTAAATAATCCGCTTGATCAAGCTCACGATTCTTAGAATAACCATATTTGACACAGCATACTTTGCATCCGGCGTTTCTGGCTGTTTCAATATCAACCGCAGTATCACCGACAAGTATTGCCTTTGTAGCAGGAATATCATATTTCTTCAGGACATAATTTATCGCCTGGGGCGACGGTTTCTTTTCCGGAAAAGTATCACCGCCAATTATCTCTTTAAAAAACTCAGACATTTTAAGAGTTTTAAATATATCCTTGGTGATAGTAAATCTTTTATTAGTAACGCAAGCAAGTGCATAATCTGATAGTTCACTCAATGTCTCCATAACTCCATCATATGGTTTTGTTTTGACACAGGGTCTGAGTGAGTAGTTGTACAGAAATAAATTTAAAATTTGTCCCCTAAAAACCTCATTATCTTTCGGATATAATCCCTCGATGAGTTTGGCGGCGCCTCTTCCTACATTAGCTTTCACCTCATCATAAGTCTTTAAACCCAATCCGAGTCTGGCAAGCGCCCAATTTAATGCATCCGTTATATCTTCATGAGTCCTGCATAAAGTCCCGTCAAGATCAAAAAAGATTATTTTATACACTCTTTGCCAGATTTTCGAAGCGAGTGTATTCTTTTAAGAAAGCTAGTTTGATTTCTCCCATCGGCCCATATCTGTTTTTTTGTATAGATACTTCACAAATGTTCTTATCCTCGGAATGTGGATTATAATACTCTTCTCTATATAGCATCATAACCACATCTGCATCCTGCTCTATAGATCCTGACTCTCTGAGATCTGAAAGTCTCGGTCTATTATCAGGCCTTGCCTCCGGACCTCTATTTAACTGAGCCACAGCAATAACAGGAATATTAAGCTCCTTTGAAAGGGCTTTTAAATTATGAGAAATCATCGTTATTTCTATCTGTCTGGATTCTGCCGGTCTGGCAGAAAGCATCTGCAGATAATCTACCACTAAGAGCCTGATATTGTGTTTAGCCTTCATTCTTCTTGCATTCACCCGATAATCGTAAATATTCAGATCTGTATTATCATCAATATAAATAGGAGCATTTGCAAGGTCACCTGCAGAAATGGCCAGCGACTGTATTTCCTGATCGCTTACAATGCCTTTCTGCAAATTATGTGAATTTACCTTACTGGTAAGACATAACATCTGGCGGGCAATAATATTTCCCGGCATTTCAAGAGTAGTAAAGAGAACAGGGCACTTTTTATCCTGCGCAACATTCACTGCGATTTTCATTGCGAAAGAAGTTTTGCCCATACCCGGTCTACCGGCAATTACATACAAATTTCCATCCTGCAAACCTCCGATAGAATCATCGAGCTCGAAAAATCCTGTTGAGAGCCCGAGTATTCTGCTGTCCTTATCCCTAATCTTTCTTATATTCAGCAGCTCATTAAAAGTAATCCTGAGTATATCAGCCAATGAACGAACATCTGAGATTTCACGCTGTTCAGCAATCTTTAATATTTCCTGTTGGGCATAATTAATCAACTCGCGAGTATCTCCTCCCTTTGTCTTAAGCGATTGAGAAATAATATCCTGACATGTCAGCACAACCTGTCTTATCAAGGATTTTTCCTTAACGATTCTTGCATAATGAGGAGCGCTCATTGGAGCAGGAGGTGTGGCAATTAGCTCAGCAATACGCTCTGTAATATTATCGGGTCCAAACCCGGTTTGAATCCTGTTTTTTACTGTTACTTCATCTATATGCTTGCCTTCATTATAAAGTTCCTTTATAACTTTGAATGCATCTCTATTTAAATCATCATAGAAATCATCTTCTCTCAGGATTGTAAGCACTTCTCCACAGATTTCTTTATTGAGAAGCATTGATCCAAGAGTTGACATCTCAGCATCTCTGTCAAAAAAAATGCTCTCAGATGCAAGAGAAGTTAGAAATTTCCTTTGATCCTGTGGTTGCCTTCCGTTGGATTTAGAAGGGTTACTCTTTTGAGGCATCGCCTTCAGTTGGAGATATCTGTTCCGGTTCCGGTTCCTGCTCAGGTTTTACCACTAAATGTATTTTGGTCGATTCCTTAAAAAGTTCGATATCAATATCATATTCGCCGATAACTTTGATTGGCTGAGGTAATTTGATATTTTTTGCCTCAATAATTACTCCGTTTTCTTTTAACAACTCTTTGACAGCCGTTGGAGTTATAGAACCGTAGAGTTTGCCATCCTGATTTGCCCTGATAACAACGTCTATTGATTTCAATGATTCAATTTGCAATCTGAGTTTTTTTGACTCTTCAACAAATTTTACTTCCTGCTTGGAAACTCTTCTCTTGGCGAGATCAAGCTGTCTGGAAGCTCCTTTTGTCGGGATTACAGCGAGACCGTTTGGCAACAAATAGTTTCTTGCATATCCTTTGCTGACATCATGAGATTCTCCCTGTCTGCCAAGCTTTTCAACATCATATAGAAGCAGTATCTTCATCCTGAAATTCCTTAGATCAGACCTGTAGCAATATATGGCATCATCACGATATATCTTGCTCTTTTAATTTCCAGCGAACACGCTCTCTGATGTCTTGCGCAATTTCCGGTTCTTTTTCTGGGAAGAATTTTTCCCTGAGTGGAGCACAATTTTGAAAGAAAATCGGCATTTTTATAATCTGGTTCCATTTTATCTCTGCAAAATCTGCACCTAGCAGCCTTACTGAATTTAGTATATCTCTTTGTAATTGTTTGCGTATCAACTATAGATTCTTGTACTCTATCCTGGTGTCCCATCGACATCTCCTTCTACTGGCTCAACCTCTTCAACCGGTGAATCGGCCGGGCTGCTGGATTGTTCTGGAGCAGATGACTGCTGTTTTCTCTCTGAAGAGGATAAGAATACAACTCTTTCGGCAGTGACTTTTAATTTATTCCGTTTTTGTCCTTCTTTCGTTTCCCATTGAACTAACGTAAGCCTGCCTTCTATAAGAACTTCTCTGCCTTTTTTAAGATATTCAGCGCATACTTCTGCCTGCTTATTCCATGTTGTTATGTCAACGAAACAAACTTCCTGCTTCATATTACCGTCTGAACCTTTGTAATTACGTGAGGTTGCAAGCCCAATATCGCAAACACTTGTTCCCTGAGGAGTAAATCTTAACTCAGGATCACGCGTAAGTCTGCCGACAAGAATTACCTTATTATATCCTCCGGACATATTAATTCATCTCCTTTGCTTTTTCCATTGGAGGAATCTCAATCGCCTTAGGTTCTCCTTCAAGCTTTAAAATCAAACACCTTAGAATTGTATCAGAAAGACTTATATCTCTTTTTAGCTTTGAGATTTTGCTTGGCAGAGTTTTGAAGTATGATAATACGTAACAACCTCTGTCATATTTAACAAGGTTTTTCTTGATCGGATAAGCGAGCTTCCTGTCTGAAAACTTTTTTATTTCTATGACTTCAGCTTCACTCTTATCAAAAATCTTCTGTATCTCAGAAACCGTATCCTGCCAGTTGCTTGAACCCTTAACAGGATCAACTACCAACATGATCTCATAATTATTTGTAATGGCTGCCATAGTAGGGAAGTATTATTA